>JAAZCF010000227.1 GCA_012513425.1 Bacteroidales bacterium | reverse complement strand
GATACATTTCCAGCTGCACAAACTCCACTATTGGATGCTTTTGTCACAATGATGATTTTGCTTGCACAATGGCTTTCCGCCCAAAAACGAATGGAATGTTGGGTGGCTTGGTTGGGTGTGAACATTGCTAATATAATCTTGTATTTACTTGCCGGGCTTAAATTCATGCCTATTGTGAGCGCTTGCTATCTGGTGTTTGCTATAATGGGAATTATTAACTGGCGTAAAATATATAAGGAGCAAAACAATGCTTAAGATTACTAATCTTCATGCCAAAATTGGCGATAAAGAAATACTCAAAGGAATTAATCTCTGTGTGAAAGCTGGCGAAATTCACGCCATCATGGGGCCAAATGGCGCAGGTAAAAGCACACTTGCAGCCACTCTTGCGGGTCGCGATAATCTTGAAGTCACTAGTGGCAGCATCATCTTTCAAGGCGAGGATATTTTGTCCCTTTCCCCTGAAGAGCGATCTTGGAAAGGCATCTTCTTAGGCTTTCAATATCCTGTTGACATTCCCGGCCTCAGCAATGCTGCTTTTATGAAAGCAGCAATCAATGAACATCGCCAGCAGCAAGGTCTTGAGCCTCTTTCTGCCGCTTCATTTTTAAAAATGGTAAAAGAGAAGATGGCTTTCGTTGAGATGGACAGCAGTTTTTCTTCTAGAGCAGTAAATGTGGGTTTTTCAGGTGGAGAGAAAAAACGCAATGAAGTATTTCAAATGGCTATGCTCGACCCAAGGCTTGCTATTCTTGATGAAAGTGATTCAGGTTTGGATGTAGATGCTCTTCGCATTGTTGGTACAGGTGTCAGTAAGCTCCACCACCCTGACAATGCTGCCATTGTCATTACCCATTATCAAAGATTACTCGACTATATTGTTCCAGATTTTATTCATGTACTCTATAAAGGGCGAATCATCAAGACTGCGGGAAAAGAACTGGCTATGGAAATTGAAGAGCGTGGTTACGATTGGATAATTAATGAAGAAGAATAGTATGAAGGCCGATAAATTTTGCTACATACAAAGCAGCAATGAAAGTCAAAATCTTTGCTTCAACTTACAGGAAGGGGAATCATTGCAACTGACATTTATTGTGCTTGGCGATGTCAAGGTCAATAATCATATCATAATTAATCTGGATGGAGAAAATGCAGCTTGCTCACTTCGCGGTCTTTGGCTGATTAATGGTGATGCAGATGTAAATTTTGATGTGAAGATGAATCATCATGTTGCAAATTGCACCAGCGACCAACTTTTCAAAGGGATAGCAAACGACAGAGCCAAAAGCAACTTTTTTGGCTTGATAAATGTGTCCACTGATGCACAAAAGAGTGATGCCCGTCAGCAATGTCACAACTTGCTATTAAGTGATGATGCTCGTGCGTACGCAAAACCTCAACTTGAAATCTATGCTGACGATGTTATCTGCACACACGGAGCCACTGTCGGCCGTCTTAATGATGATGAGCTTTTTTATATGCGCTCTCGCGGTATATCTCTTGATGAGGCAAAAAAAATCCAGCTGAAGGTTTTTGCTGCCGCTCCACTGGATTTTGTGACTAAAGATACTGCTTCACATCTTGAAGACTGGATAAATGCTATTTCCCTTTAAGAATTGATTTCAGTACTTCATTAGTAATAGCGGTAGCAGTTGCTGCATCTGTCTATCCGGCCTTTTTCAAGATTACAGACCCAGCTTTATAGCCGTTCTTAGAACCTTTGGTAATATTTCTGGCTGCCTGGGTAGCAAAACTTTTAGCACATGAGGTGGTAGACAAAAAGAGGGTCACTATCATGAGTAACCCTTCTTTTGATTAAGTTAAGTGCAAAAGCGAAGATTATTTCTTTGCTGCCTCTAAAGATTCTTTTCTGAAATCTTTCATCATTTTAGCAATGTTCAACGCATTTTTACGTGCACGAGTACCAGCAGCTTTGTTACCTTTTTCTAATTGGGCTTCAGCATTTTTGGTAAATTCAGCAATCTCAGCTTTGATTTGATCGAATAGTTTGTCCATAGTTTTGATTTTTATGATTGTGATTACTTTTTTTTGTAGGCGAATTTATATAAAGCTTGTTAATTATCCAAATTATTGATAATAAAATGATTCTCTACATCATAAAATTTTCCGTAGTGTTTATCTCTATTCTCAGGTTCCAAATTCGCATTTCGTGAAGAGTTTGACTTAGTGAACATAAACCTTGATGGCTGAGGTAATTGAGGATATTTCCCATTAATAATGTGATAAAGGCATGCTGAAATATTATCTTCTTGTGGGCCGAAATCATGATAAATATCGTCTGGACGAGCTCCCAGGCCAGGTTTTATACCATCATCAGGAATATTTTCACCCAAGCCATTTTTATTATAGAAAGCAATTGGCAAGAATACATATTCAAGACCTGCAAAATTATTATGGTTATACTGTTCATAATCTTGTTTTGAAGCCGGATAATAAACAACATACATCCCATTTGGCTTGCCATAAGTGGTGTCTCCCACTTGCTCTACTTTCATTAATGGCATCAAACCATTCAACACCATTTCACTTGCGGATGCGCTGCCCGGACCTGTGATTATATAAAGAGCATCCAAATCCAATGATAAATCGTTACCAGACTTGTCAATAATTCTTTTGATTTGAAAAGACTCATTTTCTTTGCTCAAATCTTGATTATGTGTACGGGTGACATAGGTCTTGCCAATAGCCGACTTTGGCGCAAGATAGTTAACAAGCGTGTCGCTGGCCCTGCTATCTCCGCCACCATTATATCTCAAGTCTAATATTAATTTTTTAATACCGGCAGATTTGAACATCTGCATATTCTCTTTGATATCATCAATCATTGGCTTTCCAAATGCATCATTCCCGGCCTTAAAACCCAGATAATTGAAATAACCCACTCGTTCATCAAGACCCTGGTATGAAGACCCATCAAATATGGTGGCAATCAATGCCGGTCTCATATTCAAGACTGCTGCCGATTGTATATTTCTCACTTGTTGCTTCCCTTCAGTATCAAGAAAAACAAATTCATGAACATCGCTTGGATTGGAATTATTAAAGATGGTCGTAATTTTACCTGAGTTTACCAGATCATCTTTTGATTGCCCATCAATATGTGTAATGGTCCATCCTCGCGTGACTCCGGCTTTGTCAAAAGGAGAATTGGGAATCACATAACGCACCTTGACATCATAGTCATTATGATATTTGATGGCTTGAGACAAAGAAGCTCCAAACGTTCCGTAAGATACTCCCATTTCATCTGAGATATATTCTTTACCTTCTTGCATCCAACTCCAATGATCTTTAGTTACAAGCAAAGAATTATAGAAATTTTCTATCTCAACCGGGTTTCGATAGTCAACCTTGTCAGGAATTTCATCGTTCCAATAGTAGAGATATTTAAGCTCCTCATGAATAAAAGTCTTGGCTTCTTCGTATGGGATATCTTCTACATCCTGTACTTTTGGGCAAGCAGTCAATATGACAATTGCCGCCAAAGACATTAATAAAGAAATGATTTTATTCATATTCGACAATGTATACGGACTCTCCATCCTCTTGGAAATAATATTGCTCTCTGGCAAACATTTCCAAAGTATCTGCATTGGAGGTAAGTTGGTTAATTTTATCAGAGGTCTCATCAATAGATTGACGAAGACGTATTTCTTGTTTTTTTTGTTCAGATAATGTGGATAGACTGCGGGAAAGCACTAATGCATTGTTCCTGTCCAGTACTCCGATAATTATCAAAAAAATCAGGGTGGCCAGAAAATAAATGTTGAGCAGCAGCCTCCAAAGAAGGCTTCTTTCTTTCAAAGCTCGCAGCCTTTCTTTAAAATTTTTAAATAATGCCATAGTTTTAAATAGACATGTAAAGTTAAATCAAAAAATTGTTTATTAGGTAAAAAATGGCAAACTTCGCGATTTGAAATACTAATAGCAGGTTTTCTATATGAAGTTTAAATATTTTTATCCCACCCTCACTGAAAGCTGGATTATCGTATTGATACTCACTTTTGTAGGTAGTCTTTTCGGTGGTGGCGTCGGTTTGTTGTTGGCAGGCAGTCCCTTGTCTATTGTTAATTCTTCAATCACATACCTATGCACAATGATTCCTCCAATATGGTATTGTGCAGCAAGGGGAAAAAAACTCTCATTTTCTGTCATTGATAGTCCAAAATATATAAAAATTAACCAGCCCAATTTTGGTAGCTTTGCAGCCGT
>JAAZCF010000226.1 GCA_012513425.1 Bacteroidales bacterium | reverse complement strand
TTGATAGTGAGAGTATCAACACTTGGAAAAATGGTGTGGAGAGGGCACTCAAGCAATATATTCCTGATGGAACCCGCGATGAAACAGGAAAACAATGCCCTATGTGTAAGAGTCACAGTCTTGTTTATCAAGAAGGCTGCTTAGTCTGTACAGATTGCGGCTATTCTAAATGTGGTTAGCAATGATTGCCTATCCCAATGCAAAAATCAACCTCGGACTGAATGTCGTCTCAAAGCGTCTTGACGGTTTTCACGACATTCAAACTCTGTTTGTCCCATATTTTGGACTATCTGATGTGTTGGAGGTGGTTTTTGCAGATGAGCCGACAATTTATAAATATGGGCTGAGTTATCCAGGCAATCCCAAAGACAACCTTTGCTTCAAGGCCTATCAGCTGATGGCTGCTAAATATGGTATTGGCCCTGTGGGTATCTATCTATACAAGAATATTCCTGTGGGAGCAGGGTTAGGTGGCGGTTCTGCAGATGCTGCTTTTACCCTCAAACTTATTAATGACCTTTTCAAGTTGAATCTTTCTAATGAGGAGTTGGCTGCTGATGCTGCTCTTTTAGGCAGTGATTGTGCGTTTTTCATCCATAATAGGCCAATGTTGGCTCAAGGTCGTGGAGAGATTCTTTCTGATTGTCAACTACAGCTAGATGATTATCGCATAGAATTAGTCACTCTTCCCATTCATGTCAGCACATCTGAGGCTTACAAAGGGATTGTACCTGCTCAGCCTGCGTTGTCTATTTCTCAGATTGTGTCTTTCCCTATGGAGCAATGGAGATATTTTCTGGTGAATGATTTTGAAAAAAGTGTATTTGCTGCCCATCCCGAAATAGCAGCCGCAAAGCAATCATTATATGATCGTGGTGCCATCTATGCCTCTATGTCAGGCAGCGGTAGCTCTGTATACGGCATTTTCAAGAAATAGCGTTTTCCCACTTCAGTACATTGCGCTTCCACACCGAAGTCATGAAGATGCTGCGCACTAGCAAGTGTGCAAAATAGGCCAGATATAGAGCCTGTATTGATAGAATATTCTCAAAGCAAAAATAAACCAACACAAAAGCAGGGGCTGCCAAGAACATGCAATTGCGTAGAGCAGCTGAGGCAGTAGCTCCGATAAAAATTCCGTCCCATGTGAAGGCTATGCAGCTGAGGATAGGCATGAGCAACAACCAAAACATATATGGCTCAAAGGCTGCCAACACTTGTGCATCATTTGTGAAGATTCTGCAAAAGAAGTCTCCCGCAATGCCATACAGCGCAGTGGAAACTACTCCTAAGACTCCTGTCCATATAAAGACAATCTTGATGGTGATTAGAAGATTACCTTTTTCTTTGGCTCCTATATATTTGCCACATAGAGCCTCAGCGGCATAAGCAAAGCCATCCAAAGCATAAGAATAGAGGAGTAATAGCTTCATCATGATGTTGCTTACCGCCAACTTCGTGTCGCCATATCGAGACGCTATGATAGTGAAGCCAACATAAACTACCAACATCATTATCGAGCGTATGAACAAGCTGCCGTTCAATTTGAAAAAGCCGCTTATATTTTTCCAAACAAGGCTCTCGCTAAAATTCATCAAATGAAAATATTGTTTGAAATTGACAGTCAGTAAAATTATAGCCAAAAACAATCCGCTGTATTGCGCTGTTAGTGTGCCATAGGCCACTCCAGCAACTCCCAGTCCCATAGGTACTGCAAACAAATAGGCCAAAGCAGCATTCACCACATTTACAAAGATGTCCAAGACCATTGACAATACGGTATTCTGCATACCTATAAACCATCCTCTAAAGACCATAAGTGACAACGTAGCAGGTGCAGCCCAGATTCGTATGAAGAAGTACTTTTCTGCCAGTTCTCTTGCCTCAGCAGAGCAATCCACTACCATAAAAGCCAACTTTACATACACCCATTGGATTACTAAAATCAGCAATGCGGCTACTAGTGAAGTTGAAATGCCTTGAAGAAAAGTGTTGATGGCAGCTTTGAAGTCTTTGCGTCCGTAGGCCTGAGCTGTAATACCGCCAGTGCCGGCTCTTAAGAAACCGAAGTTCCAATATAGGAAGTCAAACAGCATAGTGCCCACAGCAACACCGCTGATGGTGGCTGCATCGCCAAGGTGGCCAGCAATAGCGAGGTCCACAATGCCGACCAGTGGCACGGTGATATTGGCTAAAATGCTTGGAAGAGCCAGCCTCAATACCTGCTTGTTGATAGAAAGGCTATTCATTTATCGGTATTTGGTTTGATCTTCCAACATTCCCAGATAGGAATTGTATCTTTCTGGGGCGATAGTACCTTCCTCTACCGCCTGCTTCACGGCGCAATGGGGCTCATGAGTATGAGTGCAGGGTTTGAAATAACAATCATCCATCACTGAGAGCATCTCAGGGAAGTATGTACTGAGTTCTTCTTTTTCAAAATCTACTAGACCGAAACTGCGAATACCTGGAGTGTCAATGATGAAGCCGCCGGTGGCAATAGGGTGCATCTCGTAAAAAGTAGTTGTGTGCTTACCTTGAAGATGGGCCAGTGATATTTCTCCTGTGCGGATATACTCCAACTGAGGGTCAATAGCCTTGATGAGAGATGACTTGCCTACCCCAGAAACTCCGGAGAATAGACTTATCTTTCCTTTAAATTCCTCGCACAACTCTTCTATGCCTTCGCCTTTTATTGCAGAAACTTCGATTATTTTGTAGCCTGCCTGATCGGCATATATTTCTTTGAATTCTTTTAGCAATGCTTGTGAATATTCATCGTGAAGGTCGCATTTATTTACAACAATGACCACAGGAATGCCATAAGCTTCGCAGGTTACAAGAAATCTGTCCACAAAAGGCAATTTGGTCTCTGGGAACTGCATGGTCACAATCAAATATACGCAGTCTAAATTTGCTGCAATGATATGGCTTTCGCGAGAAAGGTTAGTTGAGCGGCGGATGATGTAGTTGCGACGAGGGTGGATTATGTCAATAGAAGCCATGGTATCTTCGTCATCTGTGCTGTAATCAACAATGTCTCCCACAGCAATTGGATTGGTGCTGGTAGAGCCTTTCAGACGTATGCGGCCTCTGACGACAGCAGGAAAAAGGTTCCAATTGGGGAGTTCACTCAACAGATAGTGGCTTCCCGTATGCTTCACAATAGTGGCTGTCCCATTTTTACCCATAATGGCGGCAAAGGTAGAAAAAAGAGATGAGTTTTTGTTATCTTTGCCGTATGTACAACAAACAGGAAATTACTGATATAGTCAATAAGACGATTGAAAATATTTACTTCCCAAAAGATCCAGGTACTCTTTACCAACCTCTTGAGTATATGATGTCAATTGGAGGAAAGCGCCTTCGTCCAAGATTGTGCCTTACTACCTGTGATGTCTTTGGAAGGGCCATTGATTCCAATGTCATTATTCCGGCTTTGGCGCTTGAAATATTTCACACTTTCACTCTCATTCATGACGACATAATGGACAAGGCTGATACTCGCCGAGGTATGCCGACAGTGCATAGCAAATGGGGAGATAATTGTGCAATTTTGAGCGGAGATGTGATGTTAATTATGGCATATCAGTTCTTGGCCGGTTATTCAGGATCGCATCAACAAGATATTCTGGCTCTTTTCTCAAAAACTGCAGCAGAAGTGTGCGAAGGCCAGCAGTTCGATATGGATTTTGAAGATATGGTCGAAATTTCGATGGAAGACTATCTCAAGATGATTGGGCTGAAGACGGCTGTTCTGATTGCTTGCAGTGCCAAGATGGGAGTGCTCATGGCAGGAGCTTCTGAGCCTGTCTGTAATGCGTTGTATGAATTTGGATATCAACTAGGTATGGCCTTTCAGGTGACAGATGACTATTTGGACACCTTTGGAGATGCCTCAATTTTTGGTAAAAAAATTGGTGGTGACATTGAAAATAATAAAAAGAGCTGGTTGTTAGTTGAATGCATGAGATCTGCCGAAGGTGCAGATAAGGATACATTAGTTAATTTGCTGGCCATTTCCGATGATATGAAGGCCAAAGTGACAGGAATGCAGGCACTTTATAAAAAATTGGGTGTTGACAAAAGAGCCCTACATGCTATTGAATATTATCATGATTTGGCTATTCAGTCGCTTAGCGGTATCGGTCTGAGTGATGCTCAAAAAGATTGTTTGCTGAATTTTGCAAAAGAGATGGTATATAGAAATTACTAATTTATGAGTGAGAAAAAGCTTGAAATAATGGCCCCTGCGGGCAATTTTGAGTGTCTTAATGCAGCTATTCAGGGCGGAGCCAATTCGGTTTATTTCGGCATTGGCAAGTTGAATATGCGTTCGCATTCTGCCAATAATTTCACTCCGGAAGATTTAGAGGAAGTCTGCCGTATTTGTCGAGAAGCCGATGTGAAGTCCTATCTTACTCTTAATATCATTGTTTATAACGAAGACCTGGAAGATATGCGAGAGGCTCTTCGCTCCGCTGCAAAGGAAGGCGTTTCGGCAGTTATTGCTTCCGACATGGCTGTCATTATGTATGCCCGCGAGCTTGGAATAGAAGTTCACATCTCAACTCAACTCAGCATATCAAATAGCGAATCACTCCGTTTTTATGCTCAGTTTGCAGATGTGATTGTGTTGGCTCGTGAACTTACATTAGTTCAGGTTAAGGAGATAAAGGCCATCATAGATGCCGACCATATTTGCGGACCTTCCGGGAGACTGCTAGAAATAGAAATATTCTGCCATGGAGCCCTATGTATGGCTGTTTCAGGGAAATGCTATCTCTCTCTTCATGAATATAATGCTTCTGCCAATCGAGGCAGTTGCTTCCAACTGTGTCGCAGAGGTTACGAAGTCACAGATTTAGAAACAGGCAATCAGCTTCTGGTTGACAACAAATACATAATGTCACCGCGAGACCTTTGTACCATAGAGTTTATGGACAAAATCATTGATGCCGGTGTCACTGTTTTCAAGATTGAAGGCCGTGCACGCTCGTCTGAGTATGTAAAAACTGTAGCTCGTGCCTATCGTGATGCTGCAGATGCTGTTCAAGCCGGGAAGTATACTCCACAGTTGGCGGCTTCGTTAAAAGAGCGACTTTCTACAGTGTTCAATCGCGGCTTTTGGGATGGTTACTACATGGGTGCCCGTCTGGGGCAATGGAGCGAAGTCTATGGCAACCGTGCCACTCGCACCAAAGAGTATATTGGCAAAATCACGAACTATTTTGAAAAAATAGGCGTAGCTGAAATTCTCATTGAGACAAAAGAGCTCTCTGTAGGAGATCCTATTATCATCACAGGCCCAACCACAGGCGTATACGAAGGCACAGTTGAAGAAATCCGCCTTGACTTGAAGCCAGTAGACAAAGTCGTCAAAGGAGACCTTTGCTCAATTCCTATCAAGACCAAACTTCGCCGCAGCGAC
>JAAZCF010000225.1 GCA_012513425.1 Bacteroidales bacterium | reverse complement strand
GACAACCCGACGAAGAAAAAGTGGATATAGCAATTGATGGTTTCTTCCTTGCTATTGGTCACCATCCGAATTCTGACCTATTCAAAGAATGGATAGAAACAGATAGTCAGGGATACATCGTTACTGCTCCAAATGGAAGTGCTACAAATGTACCGGGAGTGTTTGCAGCCGGTGATGTGATGGACCATAGCTATCGTCAAGCAGTAGTTGCTGCCGCAAGTGGATGCAAAGCCGCTATGGACATTGCCAAATTTTTTAAAAAATAGAATATATGAAAGCAAAATACATACTCATTTCGATACTTACTCTATTAGCTATGACTTCGTGCAATAGAGAGTATGAAAATCTGCTCAAAGGTCATGATGTGCCTGCTCAATACTCAAAGGCTTTTGAACTATACAATTCTGAAAAGTTTAGCAAAGCTGCAGAAATGTTTGAGGCTTTGTCCATAGCTACCAAAGGTACTGCACAGGATGATACCGTCCAGTTTTATTGGGCAATGAGTAACTATAAGTTTATGGACTATATTACTGCTGAAAACAACTTCTCTGAGTTTATTAATGTTTTTTCAAATAGTCCTTTTATTGAACAAGCTCGTTTCCTTTATATCGACTGCTTGTATAGAAGCACATACAAATATGAGCTTGATCAAACTCCTTCGCAAAAGGCCTTGATAGAAATTAATCGTTACTTAAATCTGTATCCTCAGAGTGTGTATTTCGAGACTTGCAGCAAGATGAAGGTCGATTTGGAAGAACGTCTTGACAAAAAGGCTTTTGAAGCAGCTCATTTGTATTATCACATGGAAGACTATCTGG
The DNA here is from genome assembly GCA_012513425.1 of Bacteroidales bacterium. Taxonomy (GTDB): domain Bacteria; phylum Bacteroidota; class Bacteroidia; order Bacteroidales; family UBA932; genus Equibacterium. The sequence goes on along the minus strand of JAAZCF010000225.1, from coordinate 2,019 downwards.
CTGCTCGCTATGCATTTAGAAACGTTCTTAAAGAAGATGCCGAGAATATGTATCGTGAAGATATTCTCTATTATGTGGCAATGGCCTCTTATAAATATGCTGATAACAGTGTTCAAAGCAAGAAGCATGAAAGGTATTTAGCTTTTGTGGATGACTATTACAATTTTGTTAGTGAGTATCCTGAAAGCAAATTCCGTCACGAACTGGACAATATTTACAATAGGGTGAATAAAATAATCAAGAAATTTAGTTAATCTACATATGGAACAAAAAAAACAAGTTGTTGTAACCAACACCATCACAAGAGAGTTGTCAGATATCGCTGCTCCTACAGGGAATATCTACGAGTCAACTGTTATTATCACAAAGAGAGCAAATCAAATTGCTGCTGACCTTAAACAAGAGCTCAGCAAAAAATTGGAAGAATTCTCGAACTATGCTGATACATTGGAGGAAACATTTGAAAACAGAGAGCAAATTGAAATTTCTCGTTATTATGAGAAACTTCCTAAGCCAGTGCTTACTGCTGTTAAAGAGTTCCAAGAAGGTAAAATATTTTATCGAAAAGCAGAGCAACAACAATAATTATTTTGGATGCTCTCAAAATTGACCATAAGTAATTATGCATTGATAGATACTTTGGACATTTCGTTTCCAGAGCAGTTCGTCATCATTACTGGTCAAACAGGCGCTGGCAAATCAATTTTGCTCGGCGCTTTGTCGCTTTTATTGGGATCAAAAGCTGATTCAGATGTTATATGCGATAAGAATCGTAACTGCGTCGTTGAGGCTGTGTTTACTTCCGCAACGAGTAGCGAAGATTGGATAATTCGTAGAGTTGTGACCCCTCAGGGAAGATCAAGGGCTTTTATCAACGATGAGCCGACTACGCTTGATGAACTTCGAAGAGTTACATCATCTCTGATAGATATTCATTCTCAAAACAGCCAACTTTTGCTTGCTGATGACTCTTTTCAAATGAAAGTTCTTGATGGATATGCATCAAATGCTGGTTTGTTGGAGAATTATTCAGCAGCATATAAGCAAGTTGCCGAATTACTCAAATCAAAAGAAGAAATAGATGAACAAATAGCCCAAAATCGAAAAAATAGAGATTATTTGCTTTTTCAACTTGAGCAGCTTCAAAATGCAAAGCTAAGTGAAGGTGAATTACATGGGCTTGAGAACGAACAATTGGCTTTGTCTAATGCTGAAGATTTGAAACAGTCGCTCCAAGTGGCTATTTCTGCATTGGATAATGATCAATTGAGTGTTCAAATTGCTTTGAAAGAAGCTGTAAGCCAAGTAGGGAAAGCTGCCAAAATATTATCTCACTTGGAACCTTTAGCTCAAAGGTTGGAATCATCACGTATTGAATTGAAAGATATTGAGCAAGAACTTGATTTGGCTCAAGAAAAAATAGTGACTGATGATTCCCGCTTGCTATTGGTAGAGGATAGGATTGCGTTGATTTATGATTTTTTCCGTAAACACTCCGTGGCAGATGAGGCAGAGCTTATTTCTCTACAAACATCTATGGAATCAGATCTTCAAAAAGCTGATGATCTGGAGACAAAAGCAGAAGAATTGACTTTGCAAATAGCTCAGGTAGAAAAGCTTTGCTCTGCATTATCTTTTGAATTACATAAGTCCAGAGTGGCTGCGTCTCCAAAGCTTGCTGAGATTTTGCAAGCCTCAATAAGAGATTTGGATATGCCTTTTGCTCAATTTGAGATAAAGCTAAGTCTGCTGAATGAGAGAGGACCAATGGGGCAAGATGCCCTGGCTTTCCAATTTTCTTCCGCCAAAAGTGATCAACTCAAAGAATTATCAAAAGTGGCATCCGGAGGTGAATTATCGAGAATAATGTTATGCATCAAGGCCTTTATGGCTAGTCACATGAATTTGCCTACGATTATTTTTGATGAGATAGATACAGGCGTATCAGGTGCCGTGGCTGACAAGATGGGCAGTATGATAGTATCTATGGGCAAAGCAATGCAGGTGATTGCAATTACT
>JAAZCF010000224.1 GCA_012513425.1 Bacteroidales bacterium | reverse complement strand
ACCAAAACATTTGCTCCTCTATCCTCAAAATAATCAAGGTCATTGAGCTTCAAAGATTGAGCGTTGGTGTTAATAGCGGCCACAGAAAGCAACAATCCGATGGCAGCAAGACGACATTTTTTCATATATAGATTAAATTTATAAAAGATTTCAGCTCTAATTTCTTGGCAAAAGCCTACAAATATAACTAATAATATATTTGAAAACAGTGTTGGGTACATTATTATTTACATTAACATAGTCCCGAATGCTCCTTGGAATTGTTTTATCTATTATTCATTGTATATACCTAAATGGTTTTTACCTTTAGGATGCCTAACTAACAAATCAACATGAAACGTCTTATTTTGTCTATTTTTATGGCCTTGACTGCTTATCAAGTCTTTGCAGCTACTCATGGCACTGAGGGAATCTTATTGGATGCCACTCAAAGTCTTTATATTATACCCTTAAATGATAATACATTGAGGGTTCAATATCGGTTGTGTCAAGAGCAAAAGAATATTCCATTTGATGCATATCTGGATGCGTCAAGCACTTTTACTGACTATAAAGTTGTCAAAAAGGCTGACATTATCAAGGTACAGTGCAAAGCCATTTCGGTAATATACAATAAGGCATATGGTTGTTTGACTTTCTATGATGTCAATAATAAGATAATACTACAAGAAGCTGTGAATTCTAGTTCCTCAGCGAAAAATGGAGAGTTCTTCACTATCAACCAAAGTTTCAACTCTCCCGATAATGAATTTATCATTGGTTTGGGACAGTTCCAAGATGGATATCTTAATATTAAAGGCTTGTCAAGAAGATTAACTCAAGTCAACACACAAATTGCAATTCCTATGGTCATCTCCAATATGGGTTATGGACTGCTTTGGAACAATTATGGCATCACGGAATTCAACCCTCTATCAAACAAGACTGTTCTTGTACAAAAAAGTGAGGTTGGCCCTGCTGTAAGTGTTAATGCTACTGGAACTGCCGGCAATGTGGTTGAGCGAAGGGCATTTGGTTCATTTGAAGCAGAAATTACAGTGCCTCAAGATGGTATGTATTCAATTTTGCTTGATGTCGGACAAGCCATGGGCAGAAAGCATTATTTGGAAATTGACTCAAAGTCAGTCATAAATATCAGCAACACTTGGCTTCCTCCAACAACCTCAACATTGGTATACTTATCGGCTGGCAATCATAAACTAACAGTTCAGGGCTCTAGAGGAGATAAACCTGTGGTTTATTGGGATGCTGTCAATAATTTGAATACTTTTAAATCTGAGTTGGCCTCAGCCATCGATTATACTGTGTTTGCAGGAAATGCAGACAACATCATCGCTTCTTTGCGTAGTCTCACGGGCCGCAGCCCTATGCAACCTAAATATGCTTTGGGGTACATTCATTGCAGAGAAAGATATGACACTCAGGAACAAGTACTCCAGGCCGCGCATGAGTTCAGGAACCGAAATATTCCAGTAGATGTGATTGTGCAAGATTGGCAGTGGTGGGGCAAATATGGATGGAATGCTATGAAATTCGATGAAGATAAATATCCAAATCCTGAGGCTATGGTGAAGGAACTGCATGACATGGATATGAAATTCATGCTATCTGTTTGGTCGAAGATTGATAGAAAATCTGAAGTGGGTAAAGACATGGAAAGCAAAGGTTATTATATCGACGGAACCGATTGGATAGATTTCTTTAATGAAAATGCGTCAAAAGAATATTGGAATTATTCTAAAAACAACATACTGAAAGCTACCGATTTGGATGGTTGGTGGCAAGATGCCACTGAGCCTGAAAATGACGATTTGCACAACAGGAAAGTGAATAGCAACACTTTGAACGGAGATTTGTATCGAAATGTATACCCCAATTTAGTAAATCAGACTGTCTATAACGGGCTTGTTGAAAGTGACTCTGAGCGTAGACCATTAATT
>JAAZCF010000223.1 GCA_012513425.1 Bacteroidales bacterium | reverse complement strand
GGGTATCAGATTAATTCAGATATTCGAGGACGAATGGCTTAACCATAGGGAGATTTGTGAATCAAAGTTAAAACAAATATGCGGTTTGAATACCAATCCAAAAATATATGGTCGTAAGTGTGAAATCCGTGAAATAACAAATAAAGATATTGTATATGAGTTCCTTGACAAGAACCACATTCAAGGACGAACAGGATTTACCATTGCTCTTGGCGCATATTGCCAAAATAACCTTGTTGGCGTGATGACCTTCAAGAAGGAGAAGGAGGGTTATTGGGATTTGAATAGATTTGCCACAGACATTAACCATCAGTGTGTTGGTATTGGTGGTAAGTTGTTCAAATATTTTACAAGGAATTATCCATTCATTGAGATTAAGTCATTTGCGGACAGAAGGTGGACCACGGACCCTACGAATAATCTCTATACTAAGTTAGGTTTTGAGTTTGATTCATATGTGCCACCAACATATTGGTATCACAACCCAAAAATCAATCCTTACATACGTTTTCACAAGTTCGGCTTCCGCAAACAACATTTGCATAAGCAATATGGCTTACCCCTTACAATGACTGAACGAGAGATGACCACGGCACTTGGTTATACAAGAATATGGGATTGTGGATTGATAAAATATGTTTATGAATAAAAGAGATTTTTTTATTTATATTACTATTTATTAATAATTAAGAATAATATGCTATGGCAAAGAAATTTAAGATAACAGAAGCACAGAGGGATGCTTTACTTGCAGAAGGTGTTACAATTCAAGGTGAGACGGATTCAGTAGGGAAAGCCGACACCAACAAAACAGCACAGGCAATTTCAAATAGTGGTATTGACCCTAAAAAGGTTAATGTAGAGTTTAGTGGTACAGCAATGACTGGCGGAAATCCCAATGGGCAAACATCCATGAGAGAGCACCGTATAATTACGAAGAAGCAATTACAAGCAAATCGTTTGAGATATTTAAAAGAGAATTCAGAAATTTTATCTTTAAATAATTTTATGAAGAAACTTCACTAAACATGAAAGCACCTAAAAACATAATTGACATAATAAACTCCAACAAGACTTCCTTGGGGGATAACCCTGCTATACCCCCTGAGTTAAATGAAAAGTTTCTTGTGTTTTTGGTGAATGAGCATTACAACAACATTGCCGAACAATTCAGTCATATTGACATCAATGAGTTATCCAATGAATTGTCCAAGACCATCACTGAGTGTAGGAGATATGAATTACAGAATAGGCAGGCTTTGGAACAATTGTGTATGGAACTTACCAATGAGATATTCGGTATACCAAACGGTACAATAATGATTGATATGAAATTGGTTGACAAAGTAGATGCCAAACAGGAACGTTTAGTACCAGAGAGTACGATAGACTACTCATTTGACAATATTGAAGACATGAACAATCTGACAAATGAGATTTACAAGAGAAGACTGCTTAATGCTTTGATAATCGGGGCTGCGACTTATTATGCCGAGAATATCAGTTTCTATACAAATGAGTTAAACCACATAGACCCCATTTTACCAAAACTATATGAAAAGATTTTAGCCATTAACAGCTTGTTGATATTTCACACAAAGCAATATAAGAATGGCAGTAGGACTGACGGTGGAAAGGTTGATGTATATCTTTCAAATCCTGAGACCCCTGTCAGAATTAAAGCGGAAGGTATTATGTTTCCCATCCTCTTAGAGGAGACCATAAAGGGATTGTTGGAGTTATCAATAAGCCATGGCCTTCCTGAAAGCAGGGAAAAGGCTGAATATGTGACAAGCAAGTCTGACTTTAAGTTGGCTGAGATTTGGGACCAACGTTTGGGTCTGCCTCTTTGGAATAGAATTGTCAATATCATGGAAAACATTGGGGAGGACCCATTGGAGGTCGGATTGAATTTCTTGTTCATGGAGATTTCAAAACTAAAGCCAAGTCATTTTAACGCTGTAATGCAGGAGGTGTTTGCAAACACAAAGGCAGGCCATAGCATTATGAAAAAAATGTCTGACAAAATACATTACGAGAAAGAACGTGATGAATTTGATGACTATATGCTGCAACAAGATAACGATAATCAATATCCGTTAAATGACGGTGATTTTTCTTCAGATGAACTCATAAACGATGATTTATGCGCAACTAATATATTGGACGAAACTGATTACTAATAAATATTTTTACATATGAGCAAGATAATATTGAAAAAGAATAAATTAAGAAACATCATACGTTCTGTTATTAATGAGTCATTTGAGGATGAAGGCAGGGCTTCTCAAAAAACCATTAACAAATGGCTTAATGCCACTCCTGAAGAAATCGCAAAGTGGAGGCCTGAATTGACACGAAACCCAACTGAGTTTGTTGCTTTACAGAGAATGGCATTAAGACAACCATATAACAGAACCCACTTGGCACAAGCGTCAAGAGACATTGAGGATGCTTGGAGACTCCGTAATGGTCTTCCGTCTTTAAAGACATGGAAAGACCCTGTTACAGGCAAGATACTTAGGAAAATCTCATCAGTTGATGCGCAAGGAAACCCTGTTTTCACAAGCAAGACACCTGAGCAAAGAAGGTTTGACCACAATAGGTTATCTGCT
>JAAZCF010000222.1 GCA_012513425.1 Bacteroidales bacterium | reverse complement strand
TCTCATAGATAAAAGCAGCATCGTTGTTTTCGATTATTTTTCTGATAGTATCTTTGGACTCACTCAAAAGGACCAAGTTATTGTCATGTAAATATTCAGTCAAATTTGAGTAGAGTTCATTGAAGATACCCATAATCATTATTGAATCTGCTAAGACCAAATCTGTCCTATATTGACGCTTTCTGAATGAATCTGCTTTTTTTATATCTGGAAACTCCGCCTCAAAATCAGCTATTCGTTGCAAAAGTTCATCTTGTGTCCTTTGAATAGTAATGCTGTCTTGAATAAACGAACCTTTGAGTTGAACACGTTTAATTCTGAAGTCTTCGTCCAAAAACAATGACCCTAATTGACAAAGATCTTTTGCTATATCAAAGCTAGAACCTTTCTTGATAGAATCCGTGGAATAGCGCAGCATCCACCCGAGCAGTTCACTTTTGTTCTCATCTTCCAAAGAGTCAAACATTTGATCAACTGCTTTTGCAATTACTGCCTGCTCGTCAAGCTCCACTTTATATGAACTATTTTGACCAATTTCTCTTGCAAAAGATCTTAATACTTGAAGAAAAAATTTATCAATTGTAGTAATGAAAAAATTGGAGTAATCGTGAAGTATTTTTATCAGCGTTTCTTTAGCCTTTTCACTATGTTGAGCTTCCTCTGCAAGAGTCTCCAACACCCTTACTTTCATCTCATCTGTTGCTTTATTGGTAAATGTAACAGCTAGCACATGTTTGTAAGCATCTTGATCTTGAGATGACATCAAATAGCCAAGATAATCTTGAGTAAGACGATATGTCTTACCACTTCCTGCAGATGCTTTATAAACTATAACCTTTGCCATAACTAATTTTTACACAAAATTCTGACAGGACAATAATCACATTTACCTCTCACTGATGGTTTTGATATAAACTTTCCCTCTGAGAGGATTTCCCTGATAAGATATTTTAATTGTTCTTCAAACAACTTTATGCAGTCTTCACTGCATAAAAGAGAGACATTCGGCTTGCTGAACATTTTTTTAATTTGATAAATAGTCATTTCTATTTCAGAAAAAGACTGACACTTTTGTTTTGAAAGCAGATATGCGTAAAAAATCATTTGAAGAGAAGTATATGGTCGTTGTTGAGAATCACCATCAAATATTTTTTCAATTATTATATCATCTGATTCATTTGGCTTGTGAAGTTCAGCTCCACCTGTCTTATAATCAACAATTCTTAATACTGAATCTTTCATGTCAAGTCTATCAATAATTCCGTACATCGACACTTTTTCTCCATCAAAATCAAGCTCTGCAAAGACTCTCTTTTCACCCTCAATGTATGTAAATGGAGAATATGAGCTGTCTACTTGCAACGTTCTTTCGACGATAGTCTTCATCATTTCAAATGTTATCAAGCGTTTACCCTCAATTGGTAAATTATTGTATTTCAGACATATCCTCATCTGGTCTTTAATCAGAGTATCTAACTCTTGTCTCCTTTTCAAGATTGAATAAATAATATCTTTAGTGATAATATTGTTAGTGAAGGGCTCATACAAAGCCTTCATTATTTCATGAAAAGTAGTTCCAAATGGACCTGCATCAAACTGTTCTTCTATCTTTTGACTCTCTTTGATTCCTTCAATTCTGGTATAATAGAACCTCAACGGACAATCAATGTATTCATTAATGCTTGATGCCGATAATGGTTTTTTATCTTCAAACAAATATTTCCTAATTTTGGCCATAACGGCTTCATCTTTTTCTATCGATGCTTCTTGCAGTCGACTAGGATTCACAGTATAAGTGCATACTTTATCTATCAAATTTACTTGAGTATAATGATGCTTCAACTGCATAATAAAGCGGCTTTGTTCCCCAATGTGTGTACCGTAAGTACGACTGTCATAGAGCAAAACCACTTTCTTTGCTCTATAAATACTGCGATAAAAATGGTAAGCGGAAATACTGTCAAATAACTCAGGTGTCGGCAAATCAAAGCCTCTTCTCAAATTATAAGGAATATACGATTCTTTATCATTTTTTTCGGGAAATGTTCCCTCATTGACAGACATGATGATAATGTTCTCAAAATCCAGGGCTCTGGTTTCCAAAGGTCCCATTATTTGCAAACCTCTCAAAGGTTCACCCTTGAAGGCAACAGTCAAACTGGATATAATTTGACGCAAAAAGCGCAAATAAGTCTCAATTTTATCAAGATGACTTATGTTCAAATCTTTAATATGGCTGACTGATTTATAATATCCGTATGCAAATTCCTTTTCAATTACCGATAAATTTGGA
>JAAZCF010000221.1 GCA_012513425.1 Bacteroidales bacterium | reverse complement strand
TAGCTTCATCTCAGATTTTAATAACCAAATCAAACTTAATAATAACTAAAAATCAATTTACCATGCTAAGAAAGCTATCTACTGCATTATTGATGGGACTCTTTATTGTACTTTCCATCAATACTTATGCTCAATCCGTAAGGATTAGTGGTACCGTGGTGGACAAGTCAGGTGTGCCAGTTATTGGCGCGGCTGTACTTCAGTCCGGCACAACCAATGGTGCTGCAACAGACCTCGATGGCGCTTTTTCAATATCAGTTCCTAAAGGGACAACAGTTGAGGTGTCATTTATTGGCTATGTAACGAAAACATTTGTTGTTAGTGACCAAACAACCTACAACGTAGTTCTCGAGGAGGACACTCAAATGTTGGAAGAAACTGTAGTTATTGGATACGGTGTACAGAAAAAAAGTGATGTAACTGGTGCTATTGCTTCTGTAAAGTCAGATGATCTTCAGAACCGTTCTATCACTGATGCAGCTTCTGCACTTCAAGGAAAAGCTGCCGGTGTGCAAATCTTAAACACATCAGGAGCTCCAGGTCAGTCAGCAACAATTCAGATTCGTGGATATTCATCTAACTCAAAGACCTCACCCCTTATTATAGTTGATGGTTTGAAAGTGCCAAACATGGGATATCTCGATCCTGAGAATATCGCTTCAATGGAAATTTTGAAAGATGGTGCATCTGCAGCTATCTATGGTGTTGAGGCTGGTAATGGTGTTGTACTCATCACCACTAAATCAGGATCAGCATCAAAGGGAGAAGGTAAGGTATTTTACAACTTCCAGTACTCAACACAAGAAGCATCAAACCTTCCAAACATTTTGAATGCTGAAGAATATGAAAGATGGACAATTACAGGTGCTGCTGCCACACAAGCTGAGTTTGATCTCTATTGGGATGGCACAACCAGCACATATTGGCCAGACTACACTTTTGAAAAAGGACGCATTCAGCGTCACACTATAGGATTTCAGGGCGGCAACGACCGCGGAAGTTTGTATGTATCAATGAACTACCTTGACAACGATGGTATGGTTAAGGGTGACAGAGATACTCAGAAACGACTCACAGCTCAGATTAATGCTGATTATAAGATCAAAGATTGGCTCCAAGTTGGTGTAAATACTTCAATTGAAAATGGTCAGACAAGAACAGTTACAGAGAGCAGCACAGGTGGCAGCTTCTTCTTGTCAAACTTCTTGATTGCGCCTATCACTCCTTATATATATGACAACGACAATATCCCAGGTTGGGTACAGACTCGTATAAATGCTGGTTGGAATCTTCCAAAGGATGCTGATGGCAATATCTATGGTATTACTGCTTTCGGTGGTTTGTCACACCCAATGGTTCAAATTGAGAAAACAACACCAATTACCAAGTCATTCAATATGAGAGGTACAGCATTCGCAAACTTAACGCCAATTGATGGTCTTACTATTACTTCACGCTTTGGTTACAGTGCAGGCTTTAATGATACACAAACATACAACTATAAGTTTAAAGTAGCAGGTGATGCAGAACAAGACTTCAGCTTGAATGGAAGAATGAACACCAACCTCTACTATCAGTGGGAAAACTTTGCTAACTATGTATTCAATGTTGGAAAGAGTACCTTCACTACAATGGCAGGTATGTCATTCCAAAAAACAATGACTAACACTGTAAATGCCACTGCATACGCATTGAGCAGTTATGCAGAAAACTACAGATATCTTGACAATGCTGTAAACACTACAAATATGTCAATGTCAGGTGCTCCATCAGAGACAGCAAATATGTCTTACTATGCACGTTTTGGATGGGCTTATGACAATAGATATAATGTACAGGCCAGCTTCCGTGCAGATGCTTATGATACTACAAAACTTGACAAGACAGCTCGTTGGGGTTACTTCCCATCAGTTTCTGCTGGTTGGACTATCAGCAATGAAGAGTTCATGAGCGGTATTGACAAGAGCCTTCTCTCTTCTTTGCGTCTTCGTGCATCATGGGGTATCAATGGTAATGTAAATGCACTTAGTTCATATCAATATGCATCAGCTCTCTCTATTCAAGAGAATCAAGGTTATAACTTTGATGACGGCCAAGGTTTCATCCTTGGTATTGGACCAAAGAACACAGCTCGTTGGGGCCGTACAGTCGTTCTTGCCAACCCAACTTTGAAATGGGAAACTTCTGACCAAGTTGACTTAGGTTTGGAAGCAAGAATGTTTAACGACAAACTCTCTTTGAACATTGACTGGTACAACAAGAATACTAATGACCTTCTTACTACTACTACAGCTCCTGCTACAACAGGTTCAACTTCAATGTATGTAAATGCAGGTAAAGTAAACAACACAGGTATTGATTTTGAGGTATCTTGGAAAGAGCAAGTTGGTGATTTTGGATATGGCATCAGCGCAAATGCTTCTACTCTTAAAAATGTGGTAGTAGAAGGAACTTCTAAAGAACCAGTACCTGGTGCAAATGGATGGTCAAGCACTCCAATGACTTATTTCGAGGCCGGTTATCCACTTTGGTACATTAGAGGTTATAGAATGTTGTCAGTAGATCCACAGACTGGTGCAGCTACTTACAAAGATTTCAATAATGATGGTGCAATTACTCAATCTGACCGTGAATATGTTGGTAGTGGTATTCCACGCCTTACTTATGGTCTCACCCTCAACTTTGAATATAAGAACTTTGATTTGATAATATCTGGTGCAGGTGCACAAGGTGTAGACAGATACTATGGTATCAATCGTGCTGACGCCAAAGCCAACAACACTACCAAGTTCTTCTATGACAATAGCTGGTGGGCACCTGGTGACAATGCTAAGTATCCTAAACATGATACAGCTGATAACGTATTCTTCTGCTCAGATCAAGCAGTGTTTGATGCATCTTTCTTTAAGGTAAAACAAATCCAGCTTGGTTATAATTTCTCAAAGAGTCTATTGGACAAAATCAATATGTCAGATTTAAGACTCTATGTGTCACTTGATGACTTTTTCACATTCACCAACTATCCTGGTCTTGATCCTGAGACTAATGGATATTATGGCAGCGCTAACTCAATCGGTATGGACTTTGGTTCATATCCAATCTCAAAGAAAATAGTCTTCGGTGTGAACGTAGCTTTCTAACTCATAAATAAAGAATAGAACAATGAAAAAAATAACATTCATATTGACTTTGGCGCTTGGGTTCTTTGCAATCTCATGCGAGAGTCAGCTCGATATACCACAGAAGAGTGTCATTGATACAGAGACCGCATATACAACAGCAGGTCCTGTTGAAGCAAAACAATTCCTTGCAGGTATCTACAGAGACTTCTTCTCAAATGTAAACGATGGTTGTCTTCGCCTCGCTCTTGATGTGATGGCTGATGACAATATAGCCGGTGGTGGTGGTCCACAAGACGATGCCAACCAGTTCCAGACATGCCAAGATTATCGCATGACTCCTACTTCATGGCCAGCAGTAAATGCTTACCAAAAATTCTATGCTAATATATCTCTCTGCAACATGTTCATTGATAAGGTTCCTAATACAGTTCCAGGCATCCAAAGAATGAAAGATGAAGCTAACTTCATGCGTGCAGTGGATATGTTCAATTTGATCCGTTGGTATGGTAATCCACCACTAGTGGAGCATCAACCAAATCCTGATGTACCTGAAGAATTCTATCCAGCAAACACTGACAAAAAGACTTCTATCTTATGGGTTCTTGACAGAATGAAAGAAGCTGCAGATGCTCTTCCAGCAATCAGCGGTAAAGGCCAGCAGGCTTCTTTCCCAGGTGGTGGCGGACGCGTTTCTAAACACGCAGCCCTTGCATATATGGGTAAAGCAGCTTTGTGGTATGGCACACGTTACAACGATTCTGAAATTCTTGCTATGTCAGTTGAGCCATTGAAGACTGTTGTCAATTCAAATCTTTATGGTCTCGTTGATCCATCAATCATTGGTAGAACTTCTGCTAACTACTGCGAAGAATATCTTTTCGAACACAGTTCAGTAGTAGGTGATGGTTTACCAACAAACCAGACAAGAAATGACCATCAGTGGAGAACTTTCCGTCGTGAGTGCATCCAACCTCCAACAACTGTTGAAGAAGGCTGGGGTTTTGGCGGTCCTTCAATAGCATTCGCCGAGTTCCTTATGAATCATGAAGGCGGTATCGATGGCCCACGTTTCAAATCATGGATTCACACTTATGAGCAAGTTCTTGAGTTGCCTGTAGATCCAGGTATGACAGCAGGTATCAACTCATTCCTTTATAATACTGCTTATTTCCGTTGGAGAGGACTTCTCTTCAGAGAGGATCGTATGCCAGGTGCTCCAAGTGGTGACTATAGTTCATCTGCTAACATCTATTTCTTGCGTTATGCAGAAGTACTTCTTCTATATGCTGAAGCTCAGTTCTTAGTAAATGGAGATTCTGACGGAAGCGGTTTGAATGCACTTAATCAAGTTCGTGAGAGAGCTGATCTTGAGCCACTTGCAACTCTTACTCTTCAATCAATCAAATATGAGCGTCGTGCTGAACTTTGGGACGAAGGTGAGCGTTTTTTTGACCTCCAACGTTGGGGCGATGCACCAGCAGTTCTTGCAAACAAAGGCAAGAAAGTTGTTCGCTTCTTCGGTTGCAAACCAGGCACTACAGAGTATGACATACGCGAAGAAGCTGGTAAAGGTGAAGGTTGGAAAGACAAATACATGCTCTTCCCTTATCCAACTGCTCAATTGTCTGCTAACCCTAACTTGGTACAAAATCCAGGTTGGTAATATCCAGATATAAAAATAGAAAGGGGCGGCTAACGCAGGCCGTCCTTTTTCATCATTCATAATAATTTCTACTATCATGAAAAAACTTTTAGTGGCAATAGCATTATTTGCAAGTATCCTGACAGTG
>JAAZCF010000220.1 GCA_012513425.1 Bacteroidales bacterium | reverse complement strand
TGTCAATGCTCCTATCAAAAACAAAGTTGGCATTGTAACTGGTGGGGGTTCTGGTCATAAGCCTGCCTTCATAGGTTATATCGGTAAGAATATGGTAGATGCTGTTGCTGTTGGAGAACTATTCTCATCACCTCCGGCTCAAATGTTTTATGATGCTATTAAAGAAGCTGATGGTGGAGCAGGTGTAGCTATTCTTTATGGTAACTATGCTGGTGACAATATGAATGTTGCCATGGCGATTGAATTAGCAGAAGAGGAAGGCATTAAAGTGGGAAAAGTTGTTGCCAATGATGATGTCCCTTCAGCTCCAAACACAACGCTTGATAAGAGACGCGGTGTGGCTGGTGAAATATTGATGTGGAAAGTTGGTGGCGCAAAAGCTGCTATGGGTGGAAGCCTTGAAGAAGTGTTAGCTGTGTCTCAAAAAGCAATTAGTAACACAAGGAGTATGGGTATAGGCCTCTGTCCTTGCACAATTCCAGAAGTAGGCCATCCAAATTTCAAAATTGAAGAAGGAAAAATGGAAGTTGGTATTGGACACCACGGTGAACCTGGTCTTGAAGTTACTGAACTTGAAACTGCAGCTGAGATGGCTCAAAGAATGTGCGACAAGATTCTTCCCGACCTACCATTTACTGCCGGCGATGAAGTCGTAGTATTGGTTTCAGGCTTAGGATCTACTCCACTTCTTGAGCAATATATTTTCTTCAATGAAGTTGAAAAGATTTTGTCTTCTAAGGATATTATTATCCATTATTCATTAGTTGGAAACTATTTTACATCTCTGGAGATGGCAGGTGTTACCCTCACAATTATGAAACTCGACCAAGAGTTAAAAGAATGTATGGATTATGAATCTTACTCCGTTAGCTTAAAAAAGTCATGAAAGGATTTTTACAAGACGCAGGAGCGGTAATAGTTGACAAACTAATTATTGCAATTCAAGAAAATAAACAATTTTTAAGCGATATCGATGGAGCAATCGGTGATGGCGACCATGGTATCAATATGAATAAAGGCTTTACGCTATGCCGCGAAGCTCTTGATAAAGAGCCTGGCAATCTGTCATATTCTCTCATAGTTCTTGGAAAAATATTGATGATGAAGATTGGCGGCTCTATGGGCCCACTATACGGCAAATTATTTATGTCTATTGGCAAGTCTTTGGAAGGATCTGCAGTTATTGAAGCAGAGATTTTCTCAAAAGCATTAAATGCAGCCCTTGATTCTATTCGCGCCATTTCTCCAGCACAGGTTGGAGACAAAACACTCATGGATGTACTTATTCCTTCAGTTGCAGCATTCGACCAAGCAATTAATGAGGATAAATCTTTCACTGAGGCTTTGGACGCTATGGGAGCCGCAGCAATTGTTGGTCGTGACAGCACAATCGATATGGTAGCCAAACTGGGACGTTCAAGCCGTTTGGGCGAAAGATCGAGAGGCGTGATGGACGCAGGAGCTGCATCTTGCTGCCTTATTCTTAACACAATGGCTTCTGCCGCAAAAGATTTGATATGTTAGTTGTACTATTACTTGCCGCAATAGTTTTCATTGTAATATCTACAACGAAATTAAAGCTTCATCCATTTTTAGCTCTAATAATTGCAGCTATTGCTTATGGTCTTTTTTCCGGCGTACCCTTGACAGAAATTATTAAATCTGTAAACAATGGATTTGGTAATACCATTGGGTCTATTGGCATTGTGATTGTGGTAGGCTGTATTATTGGTAAATTTTTGGAAGAATCTGGCGGTGCCTATGTGATGGCACGCTCCGTATTAAGGCTTGTTGGCGAAAAAAGAGTTCCTTTGGCAATGCTCATTTTAGGCTATTTCATCTCTATTCCTGTCTATGCAGACTCTGGCTTCGTTATCCTCACTCCACTAAATAAAGCCTTATCAAAGAAGGCAAAAATTACCTTGGCGGCTTCAGCTATAGCTTTGAGTCTTGGTCTTACCATCACCCACTGCCTTGTCCCTCCTACACCTGGCCCAATCGCAGCTGCAGGTATTTTGGGTGCGGATCTGGGTATTGTTATTTTAACTGGGTTGGTAGCAAGTATCTTTCCGTTTCTGATAGCTTTGCTATTCGTAACTAAATATGCAACCAAAATTTATATTGATCCTTGCCCAAATGAAGATGAAAACAAGATTGTAGAAAAGGTCAAAAAGGCTCCTTCAGCTTTTAAATCTTTTATTCCTGTGATTCTTCCTTTGATTTTGATTGTGCTTAAATCTGTATCTGATTTTCCTACTGAACCTTTTGGAAATGGTACTTTCAAAAACATTTTTGCATTCATCGGCGAACCTGTTGTTGCTTTGTTAATCGGAATGTTTTTATCATTTACTTTACCCAAGAAATTTGATAAAGAAATGTTGGCAACAACCGGTTGGGTTGGTAGCGCGATAATTTCTGCAGCCAATATCATTATGATTACTGCTGCTGGTGGATCTTTTGGAATGATTCTGAGAGATTCTGGAATTGCAGATATAATTGGCAGTTCTTTATCCGAGTTTAACCTCGGCATTTGGTTACCTTTCCTAATATCAGCAGCTCTTAAAACAGCTCAGGGGTCATCTACTGTAGCTATTATTACTACAGCTTCGATTGTTACTCCACTTTTAGGTGTTTTGGGATTTGTATCACCTCTTGAG
>JAAZCF010000219.1 GCA_012513425.1 Bacteroidales bacterium | reverse complement strand
GAGTTATTCCAAACAAAAGGTCTTTTGTTCTCTTGTCAAAATAGTCAACACTCAAGCTCAAACGATTATTAAAGAAACGAGCATCAAGACCTAAGTCGATTTGCTCAGATGTTTCCCATGTTAGATCTGGATTTGGAAGACCGTTAGGAGATGATGATAGTGTAGATCCTGTTGCTTTAGGATCGTATTGGTACCAACTGTTACCAAGAGCAATTGTAGTAGCATAAGGATAACCATTCAACACACTGATGTTACCATTGCGACCCCAAGATGCGCGAAGCTTCAAGAAAGAAATTGTGTTCCTGTCTACATTATCTTTAAACCATGACTCATTACTGATATTCCAACCTGCAGAGAATGATGGGAAGTAACCCCAACGATTTGAAGCAGGAAGTTTTGAAGAGTCAAATGCGTCGGCACGAAAGTTAGCTTGAACGCTGTAGCGATTGTCATAAGAATATGACAATCGACCATAGTATGCCAATTGTGCGCTTGTGCTAGGAGCATTACTAATAGTCTTTGTAGCATCACCTTTTACATAATTTAGATACTGGAAGTTTGACTCATAGGATGTGAGAATATCGGATCCTGATGCTGATGCACTAACGTTATCAGAGGTACTTTTAGTAAATGACATACCTGCCATAGCTGTGATGTTATGCTTTTCTGCAATAGTCACATCGTAATTGGCGAAGTTTTCCCATTGATAGTACAAACTGGTGTTTGCATTTGCAGATATAGAATAGGTTTTTATTGCACCACGAGTACCCGGATACCAAGGAGCTGTATAGCTGTGGCTTGTGCTTTGGCCAATGCGATAGCCAAAACGTGATGTGAATGTAAAGCCTTTGAATGGAGTAAGATTTGCGAAAAAAGTACCATTAATATTCAAGCTGCTATTACTTGAATCATCATCATAGAGTTTATGCAATGGACTACTTTCAAGGTCTGAATATTTGGTATTTGCAAACCAACCATTTTCGTCACGCAAGAAACGATATGGAATCGTAGCAGTACCTGCTAGGGATTTATCATATTCCGTCCTAACAGCCTTAGACATTTCATCTGGAGTAGTCCAATATACAGGAGTCAATGGGTCAAAATTCAAGACTTCTTCAAATGATGAACCAAATCCTCTTTGAGATACACTTTGTGTCATACTCTTATTAAAAGAGGTGTTTGTACCTACTTTCAACCAACTGAAAAGTTGGTAGTCGGCATTTACTTGAGCTGTCAAACGTTTATAAACATCTTGCTGACCTTTTACAACACCATCTTCATTAAGATAGTTTAATGATGTGAAGAAGTGACTTTTATTGTTACCACCCGAGAAAGTCAAAGAATGCTGATGAGTCCAACTAGGCTCAAAATATGCACTTAGCCAATCTGTGTCAATAACTCCATTTTCATACATTGGATGTGAATAGTCAAAGTCCGTGAGTTTGTTGTCTACATACTCCTTTCCAAAAGACATTTCCATATACCTGAGGAACTCTTCACGGTTCATCAAAGGTCTTCTTGTATAGTT
>JAAZCF010000218.1 GCA_012513425.1 Bacteroidales bacterium | reverse complement strand
GTTTTCGGTTGCACTATATATTATAGGTTTTAAGTTTCATGGATATTTTGGCCGAAGAATCATTCGATAGTACTATGGTGATGATGGGCTTGAAGAGGCCTGACAATCAGTTTTATGAATATTATCATGATTTGAAAGAAAAAACGAGTTCTATTAAAAATAAACTGTTCTTGCTGGCCGCTGAGGATATAGAGTTTAAAGATGTTTTAAATTAATCCATTAAAACTCTTTATATTTAAATACAATAATTATATCTTTGTCGTTATTAAAGTATTTTCAAAACTGCTAATAGTAATCTAAAAATAAATTTATATGAGAAAAGTTTCTATTTTTATGTTGTTCGTTTTGATGTCATCTGTTCTATTTGCAACAGATACCATTAAAGTGAAACAAACACGAATCCCCATCCTGATTGATAGGCAAGATAATGTATTGTTCTATTTGCGATTGGATGCACAAGAAGCAAAGAGTTTTAAAGAGGTAAAGCTGAAGTTTTCAGATGATGTGAACTTGAGCGAGATTGAGGCTGTAAAGTTATATTATAGTGGTACTGAGGCTATACAGCGTGATGGACAATTGCATTATGCACCAGTTCAGTATATCCCTACACATTTGCCGGGTGATACTCGTAAGGCTAATTCTTCATATTCAATAATGGTTGCATCTCTGAAGCCTACCCGAAATGAAATTTCGTTAAATACAGATTATGACTTGTTTCCGGGGGTAAATTATTTTTGGATTAGTCTTCAAATGAAATCAAATGCATCACTGCTATCCACGGTTGATGTGGAGCTTGAGAGTGTGAAGCTTGATAGCGGCAACGCTCCAATCGATTTTGCTGATGAGGCTATGAGTCACCGTATGGGTATAGGAGTGCGTCATGCAGGCGATGATGGTTCCGCAGCGTTCCGTATTCCTGGATTAGTTACTTCTAATGAGGGCACACTTTTGGGTGTATATGATGTGAGATATAATAGCAGTGTCGATCTTCAAGAATATATAGATGTGGGCGTAAGCCGAAGTGTTGATAAAGGTCAAACATGGGAGCAGATGCGTATTCCTCTTACATTTGGAGAGGATGGTGGTCTTCCTAAAGCTCAAAATGGAGTGGGTGACCCAGCTATTTTGGTAGATAAAAAAACTGGCACTATATGGGTTATAGCTGCATGGACACATGGTATGGGTAATCATAGAGCCTGGCACAACTCGCAAGATGGTATGACAAAAGAAAAAACAGCACAATTGGTTCTATCTAAAAGTACTGACGATGGCAAAACATGGTCGAAGCCTATAAATATAACTGATCAGGTGAAAGATCCTTCTTGGAAGTTTCTTTTGCAAGGTCCTGGCATGGGCATTTCTATGGAAGACGGAACATTGGTATTCCCAATTCAGTTTATTGATGCAGATAAAATTCCTAATGCAGGTGTGATGTATAGCAAGGATCAGGGAGAAACGTGGAAGATAGAGAATCTTGCGCGCACCAATACTACCGAAGCTCAGGTGGCAGAGGTGGAGCCTGGCGTTCTGATGCTTAATATGCGTGATAATAGAGGTGGTAGCCGTGCAGTATCTATTACAAAAGATTTAGGTAAAACATGGACAGAACACCCCTCAAATAGAAGTGTATTGCAAGAGCCTGTTTGTATGGCGAGCTTGATTAAGGTGAATGCTAATG
>JAAZCF010000217.1 GCA_012513425.1 Bacteroidales bacterium | reverse complement strand
GCAGCCGGAATTGAGGAGCTCCGACTGCTACAGAGCAAGCGCCGCGGGGCGCAATCCTGGAGGGCGCTCCTCGCGCTTGCCTGTTGCACTTGTCATCCTACTTTTGTCCAATCGACAAACTTATCTGAAGCAAATTGTCTGCAGAGTACAGATACTCTTCTCTTTTTCAGCGGAGCTGAATTTGAAGAATATTGAATGCTTTCCTGAGACTTTGGACAGTCCTTTAAGAGCAGAAGAATATTTTGCTAATTGCTGCGCGTCAGATGTTTTTACTTGAATGGTACCCAACACTTTGCCGCCTTTCTCAGTAAAAGGCGAATCCATCATGATTGTGATGGTGCCATCAATTCCTTGAGGGATAAGCTCAAGTTCTAGTTTAGATTTGCCTTTTTTGAGCAGGTTCATATTGAAATATTTATATCCGAATACTGATCCATCAACATTATTAACCATAGGGTTGTTTTGTGTGTCGCAGCTATAAGAGTCTTGGCCCTCCGCAGGCTTGTTATATGTATTTTGAATATAAGAACCAGTGTAGATCATTCTTGGATATTCTTGATGAGACGGTGTCGGGCCGGTGTAGTAGCAGGCAATACCGGCAGAATATTTCTTATATGGATTAAGGCCTTCTGTTGCAAAGCCTTCTGAGGTATATTCACCTTCACATATTTCGACTTTACCATCAGGACCTTCTATTACTTTTACATCAATTGGAGAAACCATTGCTTGGCGGCTATATTCGTCCAAACCTGTTTGACGATGATAAAAGACAAACCATTGGCCATTAATTTCTACACTACTACCATGGGTATTTCCGGTGCAGGTTGCTGTTGGCACAGGATTGCCACTCAAATCAGTGTCTCTGCCACGGCAGTCAATTAGAGTACCTCCATAGGTAAATGGTCCTAATGGGTTGTTACTGTATGCATAAGCTAAAGTATAGTTTGATGCAGGCATGCCAAATTCTCCATCCTCGGTATAACGGCTATAAATAAACACATATTTGTCTTTAATTTTGCGCATTGAACTTGCTTCATAAAAGTTGAATACACCTTCTTGTTTATAGTTAGACACTAAGTCAGATACTATCTCAGTACCTTCCTTCACAGTTGCCATAGTTTTAGGATCAATTTCGGCTGCAAAGCTCTTTTCAAAGCCCCAATAGCCATATACTCTACCATCATCATCCACAAAGACTGCAGGGTCAAAGGTAAGAACCCCCTCCGTACGCTTCGCATTAGTCTTTGACCAATTAATTACTTCAAAAGGACCATTTGGCCTTTGAGAACGGGCAACCATGCTTTGACGACCACCTGCCTGATTGTTGGGATAAAAATAATACACCATCTTGCCATTTTCTTTGCGGCAAGCAACATCAGGAGCAAATAAAATATCTCCTGAACCGTTCTGACGAAGCAAATTACCTTCGGCATCTTTTGTGGAAGTAAATATCACACCGTCGTAACGCCAAGAAGACAAGTCATTGACAGATGCAGACCAAACCACTTGCTCAAGGCCGCAATAGTCTATCTTGCGGGAGTCATGAGAGCCATAGATATAGACTCTGTATTGCCCCTGATTGTCAGGGTCTTCGAACACATAAGGCTCGCCGTCAGGAATGTACTCCCATAGAGGAAGATAAGGATTTTGTGCGTTGATTGCTACAGATACTAGCAACAATAGCATTGTAAGTGTTTGTTTCATATGATATTATTTTCTTTTGTCAAATAACTGTGGATTTTCCCTT
>JAAZCF010000216.1 GCA_012513425.1 Bacteroidales bacterium | reverse complement strand
TCTCTCTGACTGTCTGAAGACTTACCGTTTGTGAATCTTCTCCGCCGACAGCAAAGCGCTCTTCTACAAGGCCTTCATAGTCGCTTTGGCTAGTAATGCTTATTTGAGAAGTCTGACCATACACCATATTGATACCTTTGAGAGTACCACTGCCGGTTGGCACTATTTCGTCGCCAAAAGAAGAATATTTTGAAGAAAAGACCACAAAAGCATCGCCTGTCTTTGACACAAATTCTATTGAGGTGTGGCTGTCGCCTGAAACAAAGGTTTTACCCATGGCCGCTGCCTGCACTTGCACATTTTTTACTGCAACATACATTGATTCGTAATTGCCGCGGAGTAAATCAGCAGAGCTTATTTCGATTGGCGCAAGAGCCTTTCCAGCCTCAAGCTTTTTAACATTATCCAATGGTTGGCCATTAATCTGCACTGGTCCGCCATTATAGCGGCTTATCTCCTGCCCTTTTGCAACCACAACTTCCACTTCATCTCCTATCCCAAAATCTGTATTGTCTTTGTCGCAAAACAGCATTATGCCGGCCACGCCATCACTGATGATGATTGCTTTTTTAGATGTGTAATTATTCAAACCGCCTTTATCTGCAGACCTATAATCGCTGATAACAATGGCTTTGAGCTTGACTTCTTCAGCTAGATTATATTTGTCATTATTTTGACCATCATTGTATAGCTCGCGAAAATCGGTCAATGAGGTGTATTCCTAAGGTTGTCCAGCCGCTGCTTGTGAAATAGAAACAACTAAAGACTCTGCATTATTGCCTGAAGCTGTTATCTTAGCGACACGAGCCTCTGCTGTGTTTTCATCCACTGAAAATGTATATTTCAAACCAACTGCTTCTTGGATTTGGACCCATTTACTATCAATAGATACTTGAAATGTTTTGCAATCTGTAGCAAATTCTAAAGTAATGTTCTGAGCGCCGGCGTCAATATTAGTTTTTTGAGATGAGACAATTGTTATTGTATTCGAAATCTGGGGTTTCTGGCAAGTTGCTGCCGTTAAAATTATTAAAAAGAAAACACTGAGGGATTTCAAAATTTTCATATTAACATCATCTTATTTCTACAAATATAATAAAAATACCCCCGATGCTACATAACATCGGGGGTAAATAATTATTAATAAGGTTGATTATTCGCTTTCTGCGACTTCTTCACCTGTTGATCCATTAAGGCTGTAGATATAGGCTGCACCTTTACCTTGAGTCTCTGATGTACCGCTGTAAGTAGTAAGTGGGCCATAAAGAACAACATTGTCACCTACTGCAATCTGTGGATCTTCTGCAGTCCATTTGAGGTTTTGAAGCCAATATACTTGGTAGGCTTCGAAATCTTTGGATTTGTCATTGTTATAGACTCCATCACTAGAAATCCAGAATGAGCCATTACCATAGTCGGCATTGAAACCATCTATATATTCACCAGATTTGTTTTTGCCGCTTACAAGCTTAGATACTGTACCTTCAACATATACTTTTGATTTGATACCAGCTTTTGCGGCTTCAAT
>JAAZCF010000215.1 GCA_012513425.1 Bacteroidales bacterium | reverse complement strand
ATGGAAGGTCATCACGAAAAATATCCTGATGCGGTTACTGCATCAAAAGCAGCCCTGATGAACGGCACTGACCTTGAGTGCGGCAGTTCTTTCAATTCTATGATAGAGGGTGTAAAGAACGGCATTATCACTGATGCTGATCTTGACCCACACGTTGCTCGCCTCATTGCTGACCGCATTGAACTTGGTCTCCTTGACCCTGTTGACAACACTCCTTGGAAAGATATGAATGTGGCTGAAAATGTTAGCACAGATGAGCACAAAGCCCACAATTTGAAAGTAACAGAGGAGTCAATGGTTCTTTTGAAGAATAGCAATAATGTACTTCCTATAAATAAAAACATCAAAAAGATTGCTGTAGTTGGTTCGAATGCTAATGACTCTACAATGCAGTTGGGAAATTACAACGGAACTCCTGCTAAAACCATCACCATACTTGATGGCATAAAAGCCAAATTCTCCAATTCTGAAGTAATATATGTTGAAGGGACCAAACCTGTTGATGGTTACCAGATTGGTTCAAGAGTCAGACTTACACCAGACCAAGAAGACATACTCGCCAAATATTGGGAATCTCACCCCGAAGGAGACCGCTCTGCAATCTTGAGAGACAGAAACCTTATGGCAAAGGTTTATAAAGAAGTATTGAACATAGACATTCCTATGAATCTTGACCCATGGAAAGCTCCGGAGAATTTCAACGATGTTGTCTCTAAGGTCAAAGATGCTGACATTATTATTTATGTAGGTGGTCTTAACGCGAACCTTGAAGGCGAAGAGATGCGAGGTGTCAAATATGAAGGCTTTGATGGTGGCGATCGCACAAAGATTGAGCTTCCTTCGCTGCAAAGCCAGTTGCTCAAAGATTTGAAGAATACCGGCAAACCAGTTGTATTTGTGCTGTGCACTGGCAGCGCTATAGCTCTCGAGCAAGACGAAGCTTCATATGATGCATTGCTCGTAGCTTGGTATCCAGGCGAAATGGGCGGAACAGCAGTTGCAAATGTTCTATCTGGAGATTATAATCCTGCAGGACGTTTACCTATTACATTCTATAAGTCCACCAGTCAACTTCCCGACTTCCTAAATTACGATATGACTGGACGCACATACCGTTATTTCAAAGGCGAGCCTCTCTATCCATTTGGTTATGGCATAAGTTACACTACCTTCACTTATGGTAAAGCCAGCCTTTCTGCTGAAAGTATCAAAGCCGGAGAAAGCGTAAATGTTGAGTTCGACGTTACGAACAGCGGCAGCGTCGATGGCGAAGAGGTTGCTCAAATATATGTCAGACGCCTCAATGACCCTAATGCTCCGATTAAAGACCTTCGAGCTTTCAAGCGCATGGCCATCAAAGCCGGCAGCAACCAACATTTTTCTTTCATTTTGAATGAAAGTTCGTTCTCTTACTACGATGCTGAAGTTGATGACTTGGCTGTCAAGCCAGGCCAATATGAGATACTATATGGTAGTTCATCTGCCGATAAAGATTTACAAAGTTTAGCCTTAACTATCAAATAATTTTTTAACCTTCAAAAAAGGGTGGCTGAAAAGTCACCCTATTTTTTTTATATTTGCGCCAACTATGTACCTGCAAAAAATAACTATATCCAATTTCAAAAACATTTCCCAAGCTCAAATTGATTTCTCCAAGAGCATCAATTGCATCATCGGAAATAATGGACAAGGCAAGACCAATCTGCTTGATGCAGTTTATTATTTGTCTATGACTAAAAGTTATTTTGATACGACAGACCGTTTTAGTTTTAGACATGGAGAGCAGAACGCGTCAGTGCAAGGTGCTTATTTTTGCGAAGATGGCAGCCAAGAAACCATAACCATTGTGCTTGACAGCAACTCAGCCAAGCAGGTTCGTCGCGGCAAGAAGGCCTATGACCGCTTTTCCGACCATGTAGGCCTCATTCCAATTGTGATGTCATCACCAACTGACACTGCTCTAATCAATGATTCAAGCGCTGAAAGGCGGAAATTCGTAGATATTTTTCTGTCGCAAACAGATAATACTTATCTCAAGAGCCTGCAGTCCTACAACCAACTATTGCTTCAACGCAACAAATTGCTCAAGCAAGAATGTATCATCACTGATTTACTGAATACTATTTCCGGTCTCATGACCAATTACGCAAACTACATTTATAACAAGAGGATTGCGCTTTGTTCAGCTCTGGCCCCTTTGGTCAGCCACTATTACAATTTGCTCTCTCTAGAGAAAGAAACTGTGAATCTCGACTATATCTCAGATCTCCATAATGGTCCTCTTGATGAACTTCTTCTAAAAGAAGCGGACAAAGAAAGAGTGTTGAAATATACAACAGTAGGGATTCACAGAGATGATTTTGCATTTTCTTTGGATGAATATCCGCTTCGAAAATGCGGATCGCAGGGTCAACAAAAAAGTTTTCTTGTTGCCTTGAAATTGGCTCAATTTTCCATTATGAGAGACAGCTATGGCTTCGCTCCTATCCTATTGCTTGACGATGTATTTGACAAACTCGATTCCGAGAGGGTTAATCAGTTGATGCAGATTGTTGCAAGCGAAGGCTTTAGCCAGATTTTTATCACTGATAGCAACAAAGTGAGACTTGAATGCATAGTTAAAAATATTACTAATGACTGTGCAATTTTTGAGGTTGAAAACGGCATTTATACCATGATAGAAAAATGAGAAAGCAGAAATCAATGCTTCTGGGCGATATACTCTCAGAATATTTTCTACATGACACCGTACTGAGTTAAGGTCTTTATGCTGTCAAAGTAAAAGAGGCATACAAACAAGCTGTGGGGCCGATAGTGGCAGAGTCTACCTTGAAGTTGCGTTTCAAAGACGGAGTGCTGACATGCAAAATGTCATCTTCAGTGATGCGTATGAGCCTCATGGGTAGTCAATTCGAAGTAATGGAATCCATGAATAGAATTCTAAGAAACAACGACATAAAAAAAGTAATTTTCTCATAATGAAAGCAATTATTGATAAAGCAATTCCTTACATAAACGGCGTTCTTGAGCCATATTTTGATGTTCAATACATAGCCGGAAAAGATATTGATGCGGCTATGGCCAAAGATGCTGATGTTTTATTGGTGCGCACCCGTACTAAGTGTAACGCTTCTCTGCTGGAGGGTTCTTCGGTGAAATTGGTTGCAACAGCAACTATCGGCTGCGACCATATTGACATTCCTTGGTGCAAGCAAGCAGGCATTGAGGTTAAAAATGCCCCCGGTTGCAATAGTATGGCAGTAATGGAGTATTTTTTCACTGCCATTTACAAGCTGTCTGAGATAAAAAATATATCTTTGGAGGGAAAAACTATCGGAGTCATCGGAGTTGGTCATGTGGGCGGCAAAATTGCCGCCAAAGCCGAAGAATTGGGCTTCAATGTGCTAAGAAATGACCCACCAAGAGCCGATTTAGAAGGCCCTGAGGGCTTTGTTGATTTAGACTATTTGCTGAAAAACTCAGACATCAT
>JAAZCF010000214.1 GCA_012513425.1 Bacteroidales bacterium | reverse complement strand
CCCCATGCGCGATATTTGGCTGCAGTATCTTCGCTGGTAACAACAGCAGTTTCAGTAGAAAGCTGGATGTCGTTTGAGTCATAGAACATAATGAGGTTGTCAAGACCTAAGTTGCCGGCGATGCGGCCTGTGCCTTGTGAAATCTCCTCTTGAATGCCACCATCAGATATATAAGCATAGATTTTATGGTTCATAACTTCTTTACCAAGGACTGCTGCCAAATGTTTCTCGGCAATTGCAGCACCTACTGCGAAAGCATGACCTTGACCCAGAGGACCTGAAGTGTTCTCAACGCCGCGGGCAATGTCCAACTCTGGATGGCCAGTAACAGGAGAACCCCACTGACGAAGGGTTGCCAATTCTTCAAGGCTGTATTTACCTGTGAGAGCAAGTTGTGAATAAAGCATAGGAGCCATGTGGCCCGGATCGAGGAAGAAACGGTCACGACCTTCGTATTTCATATTGCGAGGATCATACTCAAGATATTCACTGAAAAGTACGTTAATGAAGTCTGCACCGCCCATAGCACCGCCTGGGTGACCTGATTTGGCCTTTTCAACCATAGAAGCTGCAAGAATACGAATATTGTCGGCAGCTTTGTTCATTGTGTTAATATTATTCATCTTTTAGTATTATTTGTTTTTTTATTCCTTAATTTACATAACTAACGCAAAAATAACTCTTTTTAATTAGGCAGCAAAAGAATTATATTTGCACGATTTATGAAGAATATTAGAAATTTTTGTATAATAGCTCATATCGACCACGGAAAAAGCACTTTGGCTGATAGAATGCTTGAGTATACCAAGACTCTAGACGATAGGGACATGGAGAATCAAGTTCTGGACAGCATGGATTTGGAGAAAGAGAAGGGCATCACAATAAAAAGTCATGCTATTCAGATGAATTATGAAAAAGATGGTCAGAACTACACCCTGAACCTGATTGACACCCCTGGCCATGTGGATTTTTCTTACGAAGTGTCGCGAGCAATAGCCTCTTGTGAAGGAGCTTTATTGGTGGTGGATGCTACACAAGGTATTCAGGCTCAGACTATTTCCAACCTATATCTGGCAATAGAGCACGATCTTGAAATAATACCTGTTCTAAATAAAATAGATATGGATGCAGCCATGGTTGATGTTGTCAGAGACCAGGTTGTGGACCTTACGGGCTGCAAACCGGAAGATGTATTGCTGGCAAGCGCCAAGACAGGAGCAGGTGTACCGGAAATATTGAGCACAATAGTGGATCGCATTCCGGCTCCGTCTGGTGACCCCGATGCACCACTTCAAGCTCTTATTTTTGACTCTGTTTTCAATCCTTTCCGCGGTATTATTGCTTATTTCAAAGTTGTAAATGGCAGTATCAAAAGTGGCGACAAGGTAAAGTTTGTCCACACAGGAAAGACCTATGAGGCAGACGAGGTGGGAGTGTTGAAAATGAAGCTCTATCCATGCAAAGAAATACCTTGCGGCAGTGTGGGCTATATTATTTCTGGAATAAAAACGGCTGTTGAGGTGAAGGTGGGAGATACTATTACTCATGCTGAAAACCCTTGCAGCGACCATATTGCAGGCTTTGAAGAGGTGAAACCCATGCTTTTTGCCGGTGTTTTTCCTGTCGAGGCAGATGAATATGAAGATTTGAGATCTTCGTTGGAGAAGCTGCAGCTCAATGATGCTTCGCTGGTATTTGAGCCTGAAAGTTCATTAGCTCTTGGCTTTGGTTTTCGCTGTGGATTCCTTGGCTTGCTTCACCTTGAAATAGTTCAGGAAAGGCTCTATCGAGAGTTTGACATGGATGTTATCAACACTGTGCCTAACGTATCATATAAAGTATATACCACACAAGGAGAAGTAGTAGATGTGCATAATCCTTCAGGTTTGCCAGCTATAACCCTTATTGACTACATAGAAGAGCCGTATATCCGCGCTCAAATCATTTCAAAAAGTGATTTCTTTGGCCAGATTATGAAGCTCTGTCTTGATAAGAGAGGAACCCTGTCCAGCCAACACTTTATAACTTCAGACCGTGTGGAGCTTAACTACGATATGCCGTTGGCAGAGATTGTGTTTGACTTTTACGATCGTTTGAAATCTATTTCAAAAGGCTATGCTTCATTTGATTACCATGTAATTGGCTATAGAAAAGCCGACTTGGTGAAGCTTGATATATTGTTGAATGGAGAACAGGTAGATGCTTTGTCTTCTCTCATTCATCGCGACCATTCCTATGATTTCGGCCGTCGCATGTGCGAAAAGTTAAAAGAATTGATTCCACGACAGCAATTCGAAATCGCAATACAAGCTGCTATTGGAGCAAAAATAATTGCCCGCGAGACAGTTAAGGCAGTGCGCAAAGATGTGACTGCTAAGTGTTATGGTGGAGACATAAGCCGTAAGCGCAAATTGCTTGAAAAGCAAAAGAAAGGTAAGAAACGTATGCGTCAGGTCGGTAATGTCGAGGT
>JAAZCF010000213.1 GCA_012513425.1 Bacteroidales bacterium | reverse complement strand
GCCTTAAATCACTCTAGCTTTCTAGACATATTATATATATTTTTATATCTTCTTCATTGTCATTTAAGTTGTCATAAGTTTCACTTCATTGTTAATTAAGTCCCGGTGCAAATCCGGCACAAAAACATGATAAAAAACAATCAAAAACAATAGCCTTCGAGAATTATTTAAAAACAAAATAGGCTGCAAACACTTGGTTTATAGCCTATTTTTATTATTTGTTGATTATTTCTAATCGCCTTTTACTTCACTTCTTCAAAATCTACATCAGTTACATTATCATTAGAGGACGTGTTGTCTCCTTGTGATGACTGCTGTCCACCATCTGCACCGGGTTGACCATCAGATTGTGGGGCACCCTGAGCATTGGTTGCATTGTACATCTCCTGAGAAGCTGCATGGAATAAGGTGTTCAGTTCGTTTGTTGCAACATCTATTCCTTCAATATTTTGTGCTTTATGAGCTTCTTTTAGTTTATTGAGTGCATCTTCAATAGGTTTTTTCTTATCAGCCGGCAACTTATCGCCAAGATCTTTCAATTGCTTTTCTGTTTGGAAGATTGTTGAGTCGGCTTGATTCAATTTGTCAATGCGTTCTTTTTCTTTCTGGTCAGCTTCGGCATTTGCAGCGGCTTCTTCTTTCATGCGCTTGATTTCTTCATCACTTAATCCTGAAGATGCTTCAATGCGGATTTTTTGTTCTTTACCTGAAGCTTTGTCTTTAGCTGATACATTAAGAATACCGTTAGCATCGATGTCAAAAGTAACTTCGATTTGAGGTATTCCTCTTGGAGAAGGTGGAATTCCGTCTAGATTGAACACTCCAATTTGTTTGTTATCTCTTGCCAGTGAACGCTCGCCCTGCAGAACATTTATCTGAACTGAAGGCTGATTGTCTGAAGCAGTTGAGAAAATCTCGCTCTTCTTGGTAGGGATTGTTGTATTTGCATCGATAAGCTTGGTCATAACGCCACCCAATGTTTCAATACCAAGTGAAAGAGGAGTTACGTCTAGCAGAAGTACGTCTTTAACTTCACCAGTTAACACAGCACCTTGAATTGCAGCTCCGATAGCAACAACTTCGTCGGGATTTACACCTTTGTGTGGTTTCTTTCCAAAAAGAGATTCTACCATTTCCTGTACGGCAGGAATCCTTGTTGAACCACCGACAAGTATAACTTCGTCAATATCAGAGTTATTCATACCGGCATCTCTCATTGCATTTTGGATTGGATCTTTACATTTCTGTAACAGATCATCAATTAACTGTTCGAATTTTGCACGAGACAGTGTTTTTACCAAGTGCTTTGGAATACCGTTAACCGGCATTATATAAGGGAGGTTTATCTCAGAAGTAGTTGCACTTGAAAGCTCAATCTTAGCTTTTTCAGCCGACTCTTTCAGCCTTTGGAGTGCCATAGGATCTTTACGAAGGTCGATGCCTTCATCTTTTAAGAACTCTTCTGCAAGCCAATCAATGATTCTATGGTCAAAGTCATCACCACCAAGGTGAGTATTACCATTTGTGGATTTTACCTCGAAAACGCCATCACCTAATTCAAGAATAGAGATATCAAAAGTTCCACCGCCAAGGTCGAATACGGCTATTTTTGAGTCTTTATTTTGTTTATCCAAACCGTAAGCAAGCGCTGCTGCTGTAGGCTCGTTCACAATACGACGAACAGTAAGACCTGCAATTTCTCCTGCTTCTTTTGTGGCTTGACGCTGAGCGTCGCTAAAGTATGCAGGAACAGTAATTACTGCCTCCTTAACCTCTTGTCCAAGGTGATCTTCTGCAGTCTTTTTCATTTTCTGCAACACAATTGCTGAAATTTCCTGAGGTGTATAAAGTTGACCATTAATGTCAACGCGTGGTGTATTAT
>JAAZCF010000212.1 GCA_012513425.1 Bacteroidales bacterium | reverse complement strand
GCGATCAAGCAGGTGCGACAGACGTCATACTAGATATCAAGCGACTTCTCCTATCCCCTGGGAACACATCAATCTTACCGGAGAATATCGTTGGCCAAAGCCTTAGCGTAGGATTTCGCCCTCTCCCGCAAACGACCCCGTTAATTTAAATAAGTGCATGTTTTTATCCTACTCTTGGTAAGTCAGACCATTTGGTTAAATACGAAGGTGATCTAAGGTTTTGATTCATGTGCCATGTGGCTTCTTTATTGTTGGCAATGCCTAGCGTGACGAGATTCTTCCCAAACCGTTCACTGATGGCTTCGATGGCATCTGAAAGCCTTTCTCGCTCTTGCTTATGTGAATAGTCCGTGAATAGATCGGGCACAAACTTGGATTGATCTGTAATTTCGAGCAGCACGATTCCCGCCTTTTTATACTTAAAGCCTTTCTTAAATATCTGATCGATGCCTTTCATCGCGGCCTTGGTGATGAGCAGTAGATCATCCGTATGCTCATGCATTTGAACGACGATGTAAGGCGAGTAGCGCTCTGTCTTATCAAAGCGACCGGTTTGGATATACACGCCGATCATCTTGCAGATTGAGCCATCTTCCCGCATTCGTTTCACGGCTCTGGCCACATAAAGCCGAACCGAAGCTTTAATGTCATCCATTTCATACACTGGGTTGCCATATGAACGGCTGCTGATGATTTGCTTCTTCGCTACAGTATCATCACTAAGGTCAATACAAGAAAGGCCCTGTAGCTCAAGCACCGTCTTTTCCATCACGATACTAAACTGCTTTTTGATTTCTTTAGGATTGGCATTGATCAGATCCAGCACAGATTGAACACCCATAGTATTGAGCTTCTTACAGTTCTGTCTGCCTACGCCCCAAACCTCAGACACATCAACCTGCGCGAGTAGCGTTTCTGTAGAGCATGGGTCCATATGGGCCAGATTACAGACCCCATTGAAGAACTTGTTTTTCTTGGCGAGATGATTGGCAATCTTGGCTTCGGTTTTAGAGCGACCAATTCCAATACAGCAGGGTAGGCCTAACCAACGCCAAGCCTTAGCCCTCATGTCTTGAGCATATACAGTCAGGTCAAATAGATGCTCGTAAGCTGTGAGCTTCAGAAAGCATTCATCAATGGAATAGACCTTGTATCTTGGAGCTTGTAGTGATTAGCTTCCACTATATGCAAATTGTAGAGTTTGTAATAGACCTAAGACTTTTAGTCTGTGAAAGAGATAAAACCTACAATTTGCCCTAACCACTTGCACAACTCTGGACGGTAACTAAGCACTTTGATGCTGTATTCACAAGAAAAGACGGTGGTTATGCTAAAACAATAATTGGATAAATAAAGCAGGTAAAGATTATGTTTTATCTTGGTATTGATGTTGCTAAAGCTAAAATTGATTGCTGTTTAATTTTAGAAAATTCTGCAAGTAAAAAGAAAACCAAAACTTTTTCAAATACACCAAAAGGTTTTGAGCAACTTCAAACCTGGCTAAAGCAGCATGCTGCAACTTCTACGCAGACCATTATCTTAATGGAAGCCACATCTATTTATCATGAACTCTTGGCTAAATATTTATTTGATGCGGACTATCAAGTCTGTGTAACCAATCCTGCCAGAGCTCGATATTTTGCTCAGAGTATGTCTAAGCTAAATAAAACAGACAAGGTGGATAGTGAAGTTCTAGCTCGATTTGCGATGACTGCCGATCTACATTTTTGGCAACCTTTACCCCAACCTATTCAATTTCTGAATGCTTTGCTAGATAGAAGAGCTGTGCTTTGTGAAGATTTACAACGTGAAAAGAATCGTTTGGAAAAAGCAGAGTCTACCTTCACGATGGAACCTGTACTTCAGTCTATCCATAAGAGTATTAGGCAGTTAAACAAGCACATTCAGGGTATCGACCAGCAAATTGATGCTCATATCGATCAGAATCCTGATTTAAGAAATGATAAAGAACTGCTCAGCAGTATTCCAGCTATTGCAGATCGAACCAGTTTATTAATGCTCAGTTTCTTGCGCAGCCATACTTTTGAAAGCGCTAGTCAAGCGGCCGCCTTTGTTGGCTTGGTCCCCATTCAAAAGCAATCAGGTAGCTCCATTCATGGCAGAAGCCGTTTATCCAAAGCGGGCTCTTCCAAAATACGTGCCGGTTTATATATGGCAGCCATTGTCGCAACTCGGCATAATCCCCACATTAGAGGGATGAATGAAAGATTATTGGCCAATGGTAAAACCAAAATGATGGCGATTGGAGCTGCGATGAGGAAGTTGGTTCATCTTTGTTATGGTGTACTCAAACACCAACAACCTTATCAAGCGGATTATTGAGCATGAATTCTCAATAA
The DNA here is from genome assembly GCA_012513425.1 of Bacteroidales bacterium. Classification (GTDB taxonomy): domain Bacteria; phylum Bacteroidota; class Bacteroidia; order Bacteroidales; family UBA932; genus Equibacterium. Next base: position 1,563 of record JAAZCF010000212.1, on the reverse strand, counting down.
TTTGCTTGACGTTTCAGACGGTATCTCTTGATCTCCTGGTGCAACATAGTCCCCAAGCAGCTCCATAAAGCGCTTGGACATTTCGCCATATAAGGAGAAATTACTGGATAGCACCTGAATGTTATGTTGTTTGATTAGCTCTTTAATTTGGAATACAGGAACACCCATCTTGATGCCTAAGTCTTTCGCTTCCTGGCTTCTGGCCACGGCACAGCCGTCATTGTTGCTGAGCACAATGGTTGGGCGATCATTCAAGGCAGGATTAAACACACGCTCACACGAGACGTAGCAATTATTCACGTCGACTAACGCGAATATTTCATTTTCACTTTGCATGGTTATTCTTCTTTTTATGAGCGGTGATAAATACGCTTTAAATTAAAAGTCACCACACCCCAGATTGATATGGTCTGACTATCATCAGGAATGATGTGATTGTAATTCGAATTTTCAGCCTTCAACCAAAGTTCTGGAAGCGGATAATCTTCATCTCCAAATATTTCTTTGATTTCAGACTTGGACATCTTATTGGTGATCATCAGCCGCTTAATGGTCGAGGCATTGTCATCAATCAGGGCAACCACGATATCGTAATGCTTGGCTTCAATACTGCGATCAATAATGATTGGATCATTAATCTCTAGGCCAGCATCGAGCATGGATTCACTGTCTACATAGGCAATAAAAGTAGAAATAGGGTTGTGAATCAGGAACTCATTCAGATCGAGTGCTTTGTCTTGCTCATCCTTGGTGCTGAAGGCCGGACCTGCAGGAATACGCTCTAAAGAGACGGGAATAGATACTTTGGATTTGGGTAGGACAGCAGTAAGCCCTAATTTTTCAACAAGCTCATTTTGAACAGCGATTTGTTCAAGCACGGTGTTGATGGTAGGACTTGGTTTACCCTCTGGACCCATGAGCTCTTGTAAAGATGACCATGCGTCGTCAGAGAAGTAAATAGGCAACTTCTTAGACATGAGATACTCCTACGCTACGAGGCGTGTTTGGAAGTAGAATTTGTTTAAATAGGATATTACTAACAGCGTTTAAAATTCAAATTTAAAAAGTTGTGGATAAACAAGGATGCGTCAGAATAAGACGTTTTGTTTCTGCTCATCGCGTGGAAATGTGACGAATTCATCGGGCATTTGAAAGAAATATTCATGCGCATGTTCATGATCGGCTGTTAGCCAGTCTTTTCTGTACTGTTCTGGAATAACGATAATGGATCGCTTCTCATCCTTCGGTGCATGGAATTGTTTCATAAAAGGGTGATGGTCCGAATTGATGGTCAACATTGAAAAGGAACGTACCTTATTGCCATTAATCACTGCATCATCATAGATCCCTGCAACAGTAAAAGGCTGATCATCTTTACGCTTGATGGTGTACCAGTGTGGCTTGCCATTGATGTATTTCGGCTCATAAAATTCTTGTACTGGGACTAGGCAGAACTTGCTGTACTTCCAAGCATGTCGAAAGCTAGGCTTATCTGCTACAGACTCAGTTCTGGCGTTATAAGTATGACTGCTGAACTTCAATTCTTTCGCCCAGCTCGGTAGT
>JAAZCF010000211.1 GCA_012513425.1 Bacteroidales bacterium | reverse complement strand
TATTACAAACATCAAACTTCATTATGCCTGGCATGTCAAAACCCTGACCTTGGCGACCAGTACCGATTGCTCCTACATTAATTCTTTCTGAAGGAGCATTTGCGCCAAATACATGAGAAGGCACAATTGTTGGAGCCACAATTAGGCCCGCACCTGTAAGAGCAGTGCTCTTTAAGAACTTACGTCTTGAAATGATTTCCATTATAATTTGTTTTTTAGAGGTTATATTTAGATTTTCGATTTGAAAATATGCTTGCTAATGTAACAAAATATAGCCACAAATCAAAACACTATCCTCTCAAATTCAAGGTGTAATCTATTATAGACGGCAATTCTTCAGGAAAATGAGTCACGAAAAGTAACGTTCTACCACCAAGAGAAAAAAAAGTTTCAATAATTGACCTGGCCTTTGCCCTATTTACCGCATCTAAGCCCTGGAAAGGCTCATCTAATATCAAAAGGTCCGGATTTTTTGCAAAAGAGCGTGCCAGCAATACCAGCCTCTGCTCTCCTGACGACAAGCTCATATATAGTCTGTCTTTTAGATGGGCAGCTTGAAAAGCATGCAAAAGCAGGATTGCCCTATCACGGGCCTGATTTGGAGTGGTCTGACTAATATAGCCCTCTGTCATTCCAGATGAGACAATATCAATTATAGGTAGATTATCTCTGAAACTACTATGCAGTTCATTTGACAAATAGCCAATATGTTTTTTAATTTCCCAAATGCTTTCTCCAGAGCCTCTTTTCACATCAAACAATGTGAGATCAAGTGAATATGCCTTTGGGTTATCAGCACAAATAAGACTCAATAATGTGCTTTTTCCACTTCCATTTGGTCCTGTAATATTCCAAGCCTGGCCATCCTTCACTGTCCAATTCATTTTATCAAAAAGAACCTTGCTTTCATAAGCAACAGTCACATTTCGCATTTGAACCACAAGATTATAATGTTTTGCTTCTTTTTTCAAAAAAGACAAATCAGAGATGTCAGAGTTTTCAACTGAAGGCTTCGGCAGAGCTAATGCTTGTTCTCTGGAGTATTTTTCCGAACAAGCTCCTTCTTTCAGAAAATATACATGCGTAATAACTTCTGGAAGGTCATCAATTTCCGTCATGGTCAGAACAAAACAAATCTTCAATTTCTCTGACACTAGAATCATTATCTCATTGAGCATTTTTCTGGTAGGTGGATCTAAACCTATAAAAGGGCATTCCAGGATCAATAGCTCAGGAGCCGATAATAGAGCTTTGGCTATGTGATACCGCCTCAATTCACCGCTTGACAGAGTAATAATTTCCTTTTGCAGAAGCCGTCCTATGTCTAGTAATTCATATAGTTCTGACCTCCATTTTTCAGACACAGCCATCTCCTTATCCAAGAGGCTGGCTACAGTCACTGAATTTTCCCTCTCAAAAGAGTGCCAGCGCTGCTGATAGTAATATGGAAATTCTGTGGTGCTATAAGCACCATTGAAATTAACTATTTTGTAAGCCTTATAAGAATCAGTCTTAAAATTGCATTCTAAACTACCTTCGCGAAGATAAAATGCTCCGGTAAGCATTCCTATCATAGTAGATTTTCCACTACCATTCAGGCCGACAAGAGCAATATGCTCGCCAGGATTCAACTCGAAAGTAATAGGTTTTGCCAATCTTCTCAAAGGATTGGAAATAACTGCATTACGCAGATCAACAAGAGCTTTCATAATCTACAATCTACACAAATAAACCATCACGCATTTCCAAGCATCTGTCGCTCATTTGCGCCAAATCTCTGTCATGTGTCACTATCACAAATGTAACTCCGTGATTATCTCTTATTTTGAAAAAAAGTTTATGTAAATCTTCTCTGGTATGACTATCCAAATTACCGGAAGGCTCATCGGCAAAAATCACGGATGGGGAGTTAATAAGGGCCCTAGCGACGGCAACGCGCTGTTGTTCGCCTCCTGAAAGTTGAGAAGGTTTGTGTTGAAGCCTGTCTCCCAAACCAAGCTCCTCCAACAGAGTAGCAGCCTTCTGTTCATCAGCATGCCCTGCAATCATTGCAGGAATCATCACATTTTCGATAGCTGTAAACTCAGGAAGCAAATGGTGAAATTGAAAAACAAAGCCAATTTTGCGGCAGCGAAAGTCAGCTAAAGCCTTTTCAGAAAGGCTGAAGATGTCTTCCCCGTCAATAATAACCTTACCTTCATCAGGGACATATAAAGAGCCTAATATCTGTAAAAGAGTGCTTTTCCCTGCTCCACTGGCTCCAACTATACTTATTACTTCTTTCTCTCCTGTCTGAAAATCAATTCCTTTGAGAACTTCCAATTCTCCGAATTTTTTGCGTATGCCACTTGCTTTTATCATAGCGCAAAGCTAATAAATAATAATTATAAATTATATTTGTGATATGAGAGATAAAATACTTGACATATCCGCCAGAGACATCATCAAAGATTATGGAATGAAGGCTACTCCTCAACGCATCGTAGTTTATGAAGCAATGAAGGATCTATGCCATGCTTCTCCCGAAGAAGTGTATCAAAGCGTGCTTGAAGTTATGCCTTCAATAACTATCGCCACAATTTACAATGTTCTGGACACCTTTTGCGAAAAAGGTATTCTTGCCAAAAGAATGTCTCCAGAAAGCATTATGACTTTTGACCTCGTTCCAGAAGAACATTGCCATATGTACGATTGTGTAAATAAAAAACTATTGGATTATCCAGATTACAGCCTGAATGAGATTGTCCGTCAAAGATTTCACATGAGGGGGTATAATTTGAATGGAGTTGAAATAACTTTTAAAGTTCACCCTGCTAAAAAGGGTCGACATCAATAATAACCTCAACTGCAGGCTTCAAAAACATTCTCACATCCTCCGCCATTTTTGCTATCTCAGATTTTATCATTGCTGATGACGTTTTTTTGGGCAACTTCACCCAAAACATCAAAGAATAGAAGCCTTGAAGCTTGTTTGCAACCGGAGCCACCGGCCCCATATATTCCAGCCCTTTAATTGATGACAAGCGATCTTTGAACTCTTTTGACGCCCTCCATGTCCTCCCCTCATATCTATCTTTTATAGTTATTGACATAAGCCGTAGATACGGAGGAAAAGCAAATTGCTGTCGTTGTGTCAACAATGCTTCAAAATCATATTTATCCTCAATCACAGAGGTAAACACAGGGTAATTGCTCTGCCAGGTTTGAATTACAAAATTGCCGGAATCCTGCCTTCTTGCCGCTCTTCCTTTTAGTTGATGCAGAAGTTGGACAGCCTTTTCATCACTGCGAAAATCCTGCTGGGCAGTAAGACTATCTGCATTGATTACTGCCACCAAAGATAGATTTGCAAAATCAAAACCTTTTGTAAGCATCTGAGTCCCGACAATAATATTAATCTCCCCCGAATTAAAGCCTTCTAGTACTCGTTTTTCTTCCGTTTTTGAAGATGTGATATCCGCATCAAAGCGTGAGACATTTGCCTGAGGGAAGAGTTCTTTCAGTTCTTCTTCCAACTTTTCTGTACCAGCCCCTCTTAGCGACAGTTCGCTATTTCTGCAAGATGGACAAAGAGGCTCATATTTTTCCGAATATCCACAATAATGACAATTTAGGCTGTTATTGAGCTTATGATAACTCAAAGAGACATCGCATTTTGGACATTTGGGCACATATCCGCACTGTGGGCATTGAATCCAAGAAGCATAGGAACGCCGCGAGCGGAATATCATAATTTGTTTTTTTGCCTCAAGAGTTTTGCTCATCAATTGCAGCAATCTTCTTGAAAACGAACCTTTCACATCATGAACAGCATAAGCTTTGTTCATATCAATCAATATGGTCTTGACAGATGATTCACCAAAGTACCTTTTGGTCAATTTCACATATCCATATTTTCCGGCTTGAGCATTATATAGCGACTCCAAAGAAGGCGTTGCGCTTCCTAATACCGTATCGGCATTGTGCATTTTTGCCAACAAGAGAGCCAAATCTCTACCATGATATCGAGGAGCAGGATCGCTTTGTTTATATGAGCCATCGTGCTCTTCATCCACAACCACAAGCCCTAAATTCGAGTGAGGCAATAGTAAAGCCGATCTAGTACCAAGCATGATATATGGCTTATTAGCAGCAACAATCTTGTCATACGTTGCTTTGCGAGCAGCTGGAGTTTGCTTACTATGCCAAACAAAAAGTTGATCTGAAAACACAGCGCCAAGTCGCTGTTCCAATTGCCGTGAAATGGCAATTTCAGGAACTAAATAGAGGACAGATTTGCCCTTCTCAAGAGCCTTGCCGGCTAATGATATGTAAATTTCTGTTTTGCCTGATGCTGTCACTGCATCCAGTAATACTGTATGTTGATTTGCTGAGAAGTATGCTTCTATGCTTTTTTTTGCTTCTTCCTGTTCTGGAGAAAGAGTTTTTACAGGTTGTAAGACATACGAATTGGTTGCCTTTCTAAAACTACGTTTTTTTTCAACTTGTTTAAAAAAGTAGCTAGGACACGCACTTTTGAAGACTTCCCCTATTGTGCACAGATAATAGTCTGCAATTGTTTTCCAGAAAGAAAGTTGTTTTTGGCTGATTTTTGGAATCTCTGTCTTTATCTCCTCAACTTCGAGAAGTTTCTTTTCAAGCTGACTTTCATCACAATTCCAGATTCGATTTACAATTGCCAGATATTGTTTACCTCTAAGTTTGACAACAATCCATGAGCCTATCTCAACTTCTTTGCCTTCCGGTAACAAATAACTAATCTCCACGCTAAGTTTAAGTGGGAGAATGACATCTACGCAAACTCTGTGGTCTGCTTTCATTGCAAATAGACTATCTGATTCCTCTTTAGATTTTCAAATTTGTCATTTACCAGGTTGCGCAAATTCTGTTTGCTGATTTTACCGCTAGTAGTGAATGGCAAAGAATCTACAGCCACATAATAATCAGGCTGTTTATTAATGCTCAGATTGATTTTAAGATAGTTGATCAATTGTCTGATATCTATATCTTCTGCTTGGCTTTTGGTAATCACAGCGACCACTTTCTCGCCAAAAACAGGGTCAATAACCCCAACCACTTGAGAGCCACTTATTCCTTCATAGTTATCAATTATTCTTTCAATCTGCATAGGTGAGATATTCTCTCCTCCTTTGATAATCATATCTTTACACCTTCCAACGATTGAATACATTCCATTAGAATGAGCCAATGCCACATCTCCTGTACGGAACCATCCATCCGAATCATACATAGCAGCAGTTTGGGCCTCATCTAAATATCCAATCATCATACCTGCACCTCTAAGGCAAAGCTCTCCAGGTTCATCATATCCGAGAATAGATCCATCTTCTGATACAATTCTGGCCTCCATATTTAGAGTTGGACGGCCGACGAACACCCTTCTTTCTTCAAAAGGATCATCTAATGATGGAGAAATCGCGTAACTGGTGCTCTCTGTCAAACCATAAGCGCAAATGATGTCAGTTGTTTTGAAGTTTGCAGCAATCGCATCCATCAGTTCCGGAGATACAAAAGAGCCACCAACGCCGATTTTTCTTACACTAGAAGTATCATATCTTTCCAAAAGTCCGCTTTGGAATATCAATTGGCACATAGTAGGCACCATATTCAAGAAAGTACAATGATATTTTTCTATTGCAGCCAGAGCACCCCTAACAGTAAACATTTTGCTGACAACCAAGCTTGCTCCAACTTGAAAAAAAGAGCAGCTTAGCAAAACACTGCCATAACAATAGCTTAGTGGCAGATCTAAAAGCATCACCTCGTCTTTATCAACTTTCAAATTGTCAATATAAGCT
>JAAZCF010000004.1 GCA_012513425.1 Bacteroidales bacterium | reverse complement strand
CATCTATATAGCCATTATTATCATCGTCAATGCCATTATTAGGAATTTCTAATTCATTTTTCCACATATTTGCAGCAAGATCAGGGTGAGAATATTTGACTCCCTCATCAACTACAGCAATAACAATAGAAGGGTCACCACATGAAAGTTTAGACCATACATCAACAACATTAATATCCGCTCCTTTCTTCACATTCTGAGCAACAGCAACACTACCTTGATTATAGTAGTGCCATTGATCTATCAAATAAGGGTCATTGAAAGGTAGGCCGGCATCAGCCTTAGTAATTGGGGATGGAGCTTCTTCATAAGAATATACTTTACAATCAGAGGTCTTGGATGCAATAGCATTATATTGAACCAATGCCACACTTTGAGCGGCACTCAGTTCATTGATTGCGCTCTCAACCGGATAATTTTGGTTTAGTTCAATCAAATACCAAAGATTCAAGCCAAATTGGGCTTCAAGCTCTTCTTTTCCCGGGGTAGACTTAAAAACCTTCTCGATATGAGAGATAGCATTGCTCTCGCGCAATTCTTGAGCGTCACTATTCTCAGATAATTTCACCAACAAACTGTGTGGATCTACATTATCTCCAAGACGGACTACCTTCGTAGAAATTACACTCTGCTGCGAATTTTGATTTATTACAGGCAAATATTTCTCAAAGGGCTGATTGCATGACTGAAGAAAGCAAATACCAATGATTGATATAGTATAAAGAGATTTAATATTCATATCAGTGTAAAAAAGGGACCGTTGTTGTGACGGTCCCTTAATTAATAATTATTTTTTAGGGTTAGTCAATAGACATAATCGAAAATTTTGAATCTTTATTATCAATTGCCTTGAAGTTTTGAGGATCAAATGAAACAACTGTAAATGAAGCTTCTTTTGATTCACGTGGCAAGCTTTCACCAATTATTGTTTGAGTAGCTGGAGCAATTCTAACATACGATGTCTCGCTTCTAGTGGCTTTATCACCCGTTACGATTTCGCTACCGGCTGCAACAACTGCTGCAACAGCTGGTTCTGCTGGTTCAGCACCTGGAAGAACAATTTTGAAACCTCCATTAACGTTTGCTTGGTAACCACCATCATTGTCAAAAACAATAACTGATTTAGGCACACTAAATGTAATCACGCCATCTTGCAACTTGCCATATAAACCGGCAGCAGTTTCGGGTTGCCCTTTGTTAATATAGTATTGAGCAGCGCTAATTGCTTCCATTGTACCATAGCCCCAATCAAGACCGAGACTTTGTTGACCGAAAACAACTGCATCAGGGTTTGAGGCGTCAATTTCGAAGAAATAATCACGTGAATCATCGTAATCACCAGGTGAATTATAAGGATAAATTTCTCCGTAAGCATTTACTAAACGATAGATACCTTCCTCGCCATCAAGTTCTTGAATCTCAACATCATATGTAACATTATCAGCATCAAACAATGATGAAACAAGATCATCAGTGTATTCAGCATTTCCTAATGAGTTCCATACAAGACCTTCTCCGGCAGTTGATAATGTTGCTGTTTTATAAATAGATTCAAAACCATTAGAAGCATATACAATCATTGTATATTCTGTACCTTCTTCTGCTTCATAAATGCCAGAGTAGATATCTTCATTGATGATGGCTAATACATCATCAGAAACAGATTCTTCTTCATCAATAAGCTGTGGGCTATATTCAGATGATTTATAAATAGCCACTTTCACGTCTTTCAAATCACTACCATAAACAAAGAACTCTAGTGCATTCTTTGAATCATAACCATCTTTTTCCCATCTAGCACTAGGAGTTTCAAGTCCGATAGTCACATCAACAGGACGTGGATCTTCGCTGTCTACATAAGTGAAAGTAGTAGTAGTAGAGCCTTGAAGAGTACTGTCAGCAGCAAATGCAGCAGCTACAAGGAAATATTCACCTGTTTGGTCGCATTGAATACCTGCTATTTTTGTATTCATATCAAGCTCTTCGGCTTCAATTTCGCCTTCAGCAATTTG
>JAAZCF010000210.1 GCA_012513425.1 Bacteroidales bacterium | reverse complement strand
TGCAGATTTTGAACGCAAAGAAGCTGCTTTTCTTTTCAATTTTGGATACCAAGGCATCGTTTCTACTATTGACTCCTTGCTTACAAGACATGATGTTTTAGTCTTTGATGCAGAGGCTCATGCTTGCCTTATGGACGGAAAAAGGCTACACTCTGGAAAATCTTTTTCATACAAGCATAATGACATCAATAGTTGCGAGCAGAAGCTCAAAGTTGCTACTCAGCTTGCTGAAGAGCAAGGCGGCGGAGTTCTTCTAATCACTGAAGGTGTCTATGGCATGACAGGTGCGCTGGGAATTCTAGATCAAATCTGCGCTCTCAAAAAGAAATACAATTTCCGAATCATGATTGATGATGCTCATGGTTTTGGAGTAATGGGTCCAACTGGTCGTGGTACCAGCGAGCATTTCGGTGTGATGGATGAGGTAGATATCTACATTGGAGCATATGCTAAATCTATGGCTATTATCGGAGGTTTTATTGCTACTGAAAAAAATATCATAGATTACTTGCGCTATAACATGCGTTCTCAAATCTATGCCAAATCTCTTCCTATGCCAATTGTTGAGGGTTGCTTAAAACGCCTAGAAATAATCCGTTCGGAAGAAGGAGATATGCTTCGCAAAAAGCTTTGGACTGTAACACGTCGTCTCCAACAAGGTTTCCGCGACCTTGGCTTTGAGATTGGACCAGCAGAAGCCTGCGTCACTCCTGTTCATATTTATGGTGGTGTGGAACAAGCAATGAATATGGCTCTTGACCTCAGAGAAAATTACAAAATCTTCTGTTCTATTGTTGTATACCCTGTAATTCCTCCGGGAATGGTTATTTTTCGCATTATTCCTACCGCTGCTCACAGCATAGAAGATGTTGACTATACACTCAATGCCTTCAAAGAGATTCGTGAGAAACTCCAAGCCGGCGATTATGACAAAGATGTGCCTAATTTGGCTCTTATCCACTAATAGTTTATGGGTCAGAAATATAAACTGATTTGCACTGCTTGCGGAGCTGTCTATGACAGCTTCGCGGAGTGGTTTGCGAACGATCAAAAATGCAACTGCGGATGTCAGAGAGCTGAGGCTGAATATAATGCTGACTATTCCAAGCTATTTGATTGCAAAGAGCATTGCGATAGTCTTTTCCGCTATTTCGATTTTCTTCCTTTAAACAACTCTGAAAATATTGTTAGTTGCGGTGAAGGAGCTGAACCTATTGAAGAATGGGCTTTTTTTGAAAAATATGCAAAAGACAAACACAACATTGATTGCAAAGTTTATGTTGTAAGAAATGACCATAACAATGGCAGTGGCACTTTCAAAGACATTGCAGCCGCCCTTGGTGCCTCCTTGTTCAAAGAAAATGGAGGCAAGCGTTTCTGTCTTGCATCTACAGGCAATGCAGCAACAGCCTTCAGCCGCTATTGTGCACTGGCCGGAATCACTTTTGATGTATTTATGCCTTGTGATGTATGTCCTGAAACTGCTGATACTATTCGCTCTCATGGTCAAAATATTCATATCTCAGAGGGAGGCTATGGCGCCGCTAAACAAGAAGCTGCTGATTTTCATAAAAACGAAAAAGTACTAATATCCGCAGGCAACATTGACCCCATCCGTGTTGAAGCCAAGAGAACCATGGTTTTTGAGTTTCTTCGCCAACTTGGCAAAATGCCTGACGTCTTTTTTCAAGCAGTTGCCGGCGGCACAGGTCCTATCGCTCTGGATAAGGGAGTTCGCGAATTGCAAAAATATTATGATGCGAGCCTGCGTATGCCAAAGCTGATTCTTGTCCAACAAGATAGTTGTGACCCTATGGTCCAAGCTTGGGAGAGAGCCTCATCAGAAGACTTTCCTAATGGTTGGGAAAAAGATTTTCTAAGTGTTGTTCCTCACCCTCGCATTTCCATTCTGACAGCTGGCACTCCGGGAATGTATCCTGTGGTTGCTCCTATGGTCAAAAAGAGCAATGGCAGTTTTGTCAGAGTAAAAGAAAACGAGCTTCCTTCCATAGGTAAATGGATTAATGACAACACCGGCACTATCTTCGGTCCTGCATCAATGGTATGTTTTGCCGGATTCATCAAAGCTCTCGAGGAAGGAAAAATAAATAATGGCGAGACTATTTTACTCAACATCGGTGAGGCAGTTGATCGCGCCAAGTGGTTCGAAAAAGAAGTGGAGGATTGTCACGAATGAATGTTTGGATAACAGGTGCTTGTTCAGGCATAGGCCAAGCTACTGCATATAGTTTTGCAGCTCGCGGGCATGCCATCATCCTCACAGCTTTGGAAGGTCCTGAACTGTTAAGTACTGCACAGGAATGTCTGTCAAAAGGCGCATCGGGGGTAAAATGTCTGCCATTCAATTTGCTTCAAACAGATCAAATTGCTGAGCTTGCGAAAAATGCTTGGGAAGCCTTTGATGGTGGCATTGACATTTTGTATTGCAATGCCGGCATCAGCC
>JAAZCF010000209.1 GCA_012513425.1 Bacteroidales bacterium | reverse complement strand
GAATTGAAAAACAACATCAAGAGATATTGGTGGGAAGCACTGCCCCGCCTCAATGATAATATTGTTGGTATTGATAGTGCTATTTTTATGCACCCTCGTATTTGGGAGGCCAGTGGCCATGTTAGCGCTTTCAATGATCCCCTTATCGATAACCGTGACTCAAAGAAACGTTACCGTGCAGACGTTTTGATTGAAGATTACCTCGCAAAATTCGAAGATAAAATCAAAAAAGAAGTAGAAAAAGGTCGCTGCAAATTCGGTGAAAACTTTGATGAGAAGCAGTTCTGCGCTACCAATCCAAATGTACTTCGCGCTCAGGCTAAATGGGACGAAGTTCACACCCGAATGGTGAAAGCTTTGGATGACAATAACCTGGATGAGATGCGCCAAATCATCATTGATTGTGATATTGTTTGCCCAATCAGCGGTACCAAAAACTGGACAGAAGTTCGCAAATTCAACCTTATGTTCTCTACTCAGCTTGGTAATATCAGTGGTGAAGACGGCACAATCTATCTTCGTCCGGAGACAGCACAAGGTATTTTTGTAAACTTCCTCAATGTTCAAAAGACCGGTCGTATGAAAATTCCTTTCGGAATAGCTCAGATTGGAAAGGCTTTCCGCAATGAGATTGTTGCCCGTCAGTTCATTTTCCGTATGAGAGAATTTGAACAGATGGAAATGCAGTTCTTTATAAAGCCAGGCACCGAGCTTGATTGGTTTGCAAAATGGAAAGAAACTCGCTTGAAATGGCACAAAGCAATGGGTCTTGGCGATGATAAATATCGTTTCCACGATCATGACAAATTGGCCCACTATGCTAATGCTGCTACTGATATAGAATTTGATTATCCATTTGGCTTCAAAGAACTTGAAGGAATTCATTCACGCACAGACTTTGACCTTGGTAACCACCAAAAATTCAGCGGGCGCAAAGTACAATATTTTGATCCTGAAACCAACGAGAGTTATACTCCTTATGTGGTAGAAACATCAATCGGTTTGGATCGTTGCTTCTTGGCAGTGCTTTCAAGTGCATTTCATGAGGAGAAGCTCGATAATGGCGAAGATCGTGTGGTATTGAGCATCCCTGCTCCACTTGCTCCTGTTAAAGCAGCAGTGCTTCCATTGGTGAAAAAAGATGGTCTTCCAGAGAAGGCACGCGAGATTATGCATGCTCTCAAGATAGACTTCAACTGCCAGTATGATGAAAAAGACTCAATAGGCAAGAGATATCGCCGCCAGGATGCTATTGGCACTCCTTTCTGCATCACTGTTGACCACGACACACTCAAGGACAATTGCGTAACAATACGTCATCGCGACAGTATGCAACAAGAAAGAGTTGCAATTACAGACCTTCACAACATTATTGAGCGCGAGACTTCACTTCGTAATCTTCTTGACAAGAACTAAAATAATAGTTACTTTTGGATATTGAAACATTATACCCTTTATAAACAATTTATGAAAAAAAGACTAACTAAATTCTGCTTTGCATGCGTAGCAGTGACAGGTCTTCTATTGGCAGTTGGTTATACTCCAGCTGAAAAAATCAATAGAACGACTCCAATCTACCTCAACACAAATTACACATTTGAGGAGCGTGCAGTTGACCTTGTTTCAAGATTGACTCTTGAAGAAAAACAAAGTCTAATAGGTAATAATCAGGCTGCAGTTCCTCGTCTCGGCATTCCTGCTTACAACATTTGGAGTGAGGCTCTTCACGGAGTGCTTGCCGGTGGAAATGCTGCTGCAGGTGTTCAAGGCCCTTCTTCTTTCTCAAATAGTGTGGCTATCGGTTCATCATGGTCTGTAGAGCTTGCTGAGATTATGGGAACAGTCATTACTGATGAAGCTCGCGCCATGAATCAGGCCGGCGTTGAGGATTTGACTTTCTGGAGCCCTGTTGTTGAGCCAATCCGTGACCCACGTTGGGGACGTACAGGTGAGAGCTATGGTGAGGATCCATTCCTTGCTGCTCAGATAGCAGGTGGTTTTGTAAGAGGTTTTGTAGGCGCTGACGATAAATATTTGAAAGCTGTTCCTACTGCAAAACACTTTTTTGCAAACAACAGTGAGTTTGATCGCCATGTAAGCAGTTCTAATATGGACAGTCGAGACATGCGTGAGTTCTATCTTCTTCCTTACAAAAAGCTTATTGAAGAAGATGCTCTTCCTTCAATCATGTCATCATACAATGCGGTAAATGGTGTTCCTACTTCAGCCAGTGTACTTTACCTTGACTCTATCGCTCGTCGTACTTATGGTATGAAGGGTTATGTTACAGGTGACTGCGCTGCTATTGAAGATATCTACACAGGTCACTATTATAAAGAAACAGCAGAAGAAGCAACAGCTGCAGGTCTTATCGCAGGTGTTGACTCTGATTGCGGAAGTGTTTATCAAAGAGCAGCAATCAGTGCTCTTAACCAAGGACTTATCACTATGGCCGATATCGACCGCGCATTGGTAAATGTATTTACTATCCGTATGCGTACAGGTGAGTTTGATCCTGATTACAAAGTGCCTTACACAAGATTCCAACCAGGTGTTGTGAACTCAAAGAGCTCACAAGAATTGGCTATGGAAATTGCAACTTTGACTCCTGTTCTTCTTAAGAATGAAAATCAAGTGCTTCCTTTAGATAAAAATAAAGCACAGAACATCACAGTATTTGGCCCACAAGCCAACAAAGTTGTCTTAGGCCCTTATTCAGGTCGTCCTGAGGCCACCAGCATGATTACTCCTTACCAAGGTTTGGAACAATACATCAAAGACAACAATCTTAACATCAATCTTAAGCTTGTTGATGGTGGTAGCACGCTTGTAAAAAGTAACCTTCTTTACATTGGTAATTTCACAATTACAAAAATTGACGGTACAAAGACTTATTTCGATGCAACCAAGTACAATGGTAGTTCACAAGGTATTACTGTAGGTACAGGTATGGGTACTGAAGAGCAGGTCCGCTCTATTGACGATGGTTCATGGACAAGCTATGATAACATCGACATTATGAATATTGACTCTATCACAGTAGGTATCAACATCCCTACAGAAGGTGGTCTTGTTGAGGTTCGTATAGGTTCTCCAGATGGTAACCTTATCGCTACTATCGAAGCTACTGCAGCTTCAGGAAAGAGAGTAGGTGGTGTATACGGCGGTACTTCTCCATTGAGCGAGAAAGCAAATCGTCTCGGTTACAACGAGCCTCAGACTCTTTACTTGGTATACAAGGCTCCTCAGGATGCTCCTATTGACCAAGCTACTATTGATGCTGCAAAAGCAGCTGACGTTGCCATTATCTTTGTAGGTACAGATGAAAAAACAGCTACTGAAGAGGCTGACCGTTTGACTCTCCTTCTTCCAGGTAACCAGCTTGATCTTATCAAAGCTGTTTCTGCAGTTAACCCTAATACTATCGTGTATATGCAAACACTTGGTTGTGTTGAGGTTGAAGAATTCAAAAATATCGCTAATATTCCAAGCATCGTTTGGACTGGATATAATGGTATGGCACAAGGTGCTGCTGTTCCAAAAGTTCTCTTCGGTGATGTTACTCCAGGTGGTAAATTAAATGCTACATGGTACAAATCCGTAAAAGACCTTCCTGAAATTACTGACTACACTCTTCGTGGCAACAATGGCAGCAATGGCCGTACATTGTGGTATTTCAAGAAAGATATTTCTTATGAATTTGGTTATGGTATTAGCTATACTACTTTCGAATATAGCAACTTCCGCATCAGCAAGAGCGCTATCACTCCAAATGACAAAATCACAATCAGCGTTGATGTAACCAACACTGGTAAATATGATGGTGATGAGGTTGTCCAGATTTATATGACTACTCCTGACTCTCCGGCTTCTGCTCAGCGTCCAATCAAACGTTTGAAAGGTTTCCATAGAGTTACTCTTCCTATGGGTGCAACAAAGACTGTTGACATTAATATTGATTGTAAGGATCTTTGGTTCTGGGATATGGATTCAGATAAGATGACTTACGACCAAGGTCGCTATGTTTTCGAGGTTGGTTCTTCATCAAAAGATATCCGCGGTACTTTGACTGCTACAATGAGCGGCACACTTGCTCCTGAAGTTAAGACTGTAGTCGCTGACTGTGGCGTATCAGTTATGAGATCAGGCGAGACAGCAGATACTTATGTTACTGCTGCTATGAATGACGATAGCTTCTATGATATTACAAAAGCAAAAGTAACATACAAGAGCAGCAATCCTTCAGTTGCTTCTGTTGATGCCAATGGTAAAGTAAGCGCCAAATCAATGGGTGTTGCAACAATCACTGTAAATGTTGATGTAAATGGTTCTGTTGCATGCGATGATTACGCAATCAAAGTTATGCCTGACATGACTCTTGCAAATCTTACAGTTGCCGGCAAATCTATTCTAAAAGCAGGCGCAAGCCAATACTCAGTTGTTGCTAAAGCCGGAAGCGCTCCACAAGTTGTTGCCGCTACAGCTTCAGATGCCAACATCTCTGTAGATATCAAACAAGCAAAATCAGTTCCTGGTTCAGCAGTTATTACTCTTACTGACTATATCACTTATGATGTAAAAGAATATGTAGTTAACTTCGGTACAAAACCAGTAAGCGACAAATTCAGCTCACTTGGTAAACAATGGAGTTGGGTTCGCGAGAGCTCAAAGAATTGGAGCATGACTGAGAAGCCAGGTTACTTGGTATTGACTACTGAGGCAGGTGACATCACTAATGCAGCCAACAGTGCTAAGAATATTCTTCTTCAAAGTGCAAATGGTGACTTTACTGCTGACACAAAGATGCAGTTCCTAAGCAACCCAGGTGCTCCTGCACAAAACGCAGGTATTGTCGCTTATGAAGATGATGACAATTTTGTAAAATTGGTTTACTCAGGTGGCGGAATGATGCGTCAAGCTCCTACAGCTGGTGCTTCTGCTGCAGGTAATTTAATGCTTGTAGCTGAAGGTCTAGGCAATCAAAAGGCTTCTGTAAGTGTTAGCCTAAAAGGTATCATCAAAGCTGACAATGTAGTTTATCTTCGCCTTGTCAAGAAAAGTTCAGAATACACTGCTTTTTACTCAGTAGATGGTAAGAAGTTTACAGAGGTAGGTAAAGTTGACGTTGTTCTAAAAGACATCCAAGCCGGCGTAATTGCTTGTGACGGTGTGATGGCTATGGGTGGCCGTCGTGGACCGGTTCCTGCAGCTCCTGCAGTTACTACAACTCCTCTCAAAGTTGCTGTAGACTACTTCAATGTTAAATAAATTATATACGCTTTTATCTGCTTTTTTGGCGCTGAACTTTTTTTCTCTCAGCGCCCAGCAAGCAGATTTCAAAGCGTCAATACCATTTGGACAAACATTCGCCGTGGCTTCTGCCAACGGCGATGTTTGTTTTTATTCACAATCTGCAGACCTTATCACTTCTCGCACTGCTTCTAAAGGGTCACAACTTAATTGCCTTGCAGTCTTTGATGGGCGTCTGTTTACTGGTGGAGATAATGGCATATTAGTCGCCTTGAGCCAAGATAGATCTTCTAAAACTTATCAAATAAAAGGCGATATTCTTTCAATGGCTTCATATAGAGGAGCTTTGTTCATTGGAGGAAGAAAAGGTTTACTTGAAAAAATGATGCCCGATGGCAGTCATAGTCCGGCTCAAATCAAGATTAAAGGTTCGATTACCGGCCTGTCAACCGATGGCAATTTGCTCTATGCTGTCAGCGATAAAGGCGAAATAGCTGGAACGAGAGATGGGGTAGTGTGGTCATTGTTGGATTTTAATACCGAATATAAAGGATTCTATAAGCCAGTCTCATTTACCTGCGTAAGTGTTACTCAGAGTTTCATTGCAGTAGCAGGGTCCTATACCGACGGGATGCCGGCTTTATTTCTCTCTACCGGCGGAAAAGTTTGGAGCGAAAGGGGCACAAACTATACAGATGACTATGGAATAAGTAATCCATTAACAGAATCGCCTCTTGCTATCTGCTATGATGCTGTTAGAGACCAATTTTTGCTTGCTTGCTCCGATGGAGCAGTGACTACCATACCGTCGTGCTCTCATTGCAATAAATTTTATAAACTTTCAACATCGGATTTATATTCCATTTCTTGTATGTTAGATACGTATTGTGTGGCAGGTGAAAGTTCCTTATTTAAGACTATAAAGTTCTGACAGAAGTATCAAAACGTATATAATGGATAAACAAACGTTTTTTTTCTAACTTTGCCCATAACTAAACCCGAAAATTATGCAAATTACTCGTGTATTCGATTTACTTACAAATTTAGAGCAGATATGCCCTGATAAGCCCGATATGCTTTCCAGGCGTGTGCATGGACAGTGGATCAAGTTCAGTACGAAAGAATATGTAAACTTTTCTCATTCAGTAGCTAGAAGTTTGCTTTCACTCGGTTTGCCTAAAGGCACAAAAGTTATTAGTATTACTTCCAATCGTCCAGAATGGAACTTCATTGATATGGGTTGTGCTTTGGCTAATATGGTTCATACACCTATCTATCCAACCTTAAGTGCCGATGATTTCCTCTATATTTTTAATCATTCCGACGCTGAAGTAATCTTCATTGGAAATGAGATTCTTTATAAGAAAATTTACCCGGTAGTAGAGCAATTGGAGCGCAAGGTCAAAGTTGTTTTGATCGATGATTGCGAATCACAATATTGCTTCAAACAATTTCTTCAAGAAGGAGAGAAAAACCGCGAAGCTCTCGAAGCCAAGATTACAGAAAACATAGCAAATACTGACAAAGACGAGTTCTTCTCGCTTATTTATACTTCCGGCACGACAGGTCGTCCTAAAGGAGTAATGCTTAGTCATTATAATTTAGTATTTGATTCTCATTCCCATGCAATAAGACAGACTTATAACAGTTCGCACAAAATGATTTCTTTTTTGCCACTGTGTCATGTGTATGAGCGAACAATGAATTATGAATATCAAGAGCTTGGTATTAGTATCTATTATGCTGAAAACATAGGTACGTTTGCTTCTGATCTTGCAGACTGCCATGCTGATGGTTTTTGCGCTGTTCCTAGAGTGTTGGAGATGATGTATGCCAAGTTGGAAGCAGCAGGACACAGCTTGAAAGGCTTGAAGAAATGTATCTATTCTTCTGCGTGGAAGTATGCCAACCATTATGACAATTATAACAAAAAGTTCTTCTACCAATTGCGTCATTCATTGTTTGATAAATTAGTCTATAGTAAATGGAGAGCTAATTTGGGAGGTCGCAATTTATTGGTAGGTTCCGGCGGTAGTGCTATTCAAGAAAAGATTGTTAGATGCTTCAATGCAGCCAACTTCAGTTTGAATGAAGGTTATGGCATGACCGAAACTTCTCCAGTTATCTCAGTTAATAATCCTAGAGATGGCATTAATATTTTTGGCACTGTGGGCACTGTTATCGATGACACTACTCTCAAATTTGCTGATGATGGCGAAATATTGGTAAAAGGTCCTCATGTGATGCTGGGTTATTATAAAGACCCGGAGCAGACGGCCCAAATCATTGATAGTGATGGCTTTTTGCATACCGGTGATATTGGAGTCTTGATTGAAGGCAAATATTTGAAAATTACTGACCGTAAAAAAGAAATATTCAAGCTATCAAATGGTAAATATATTGCTCCACTGGCGCTAGAAACCAAGCTTAAAGGTTCTGACTTTATTCAAGATTGCATGGTCGTGGGAGAAAACCAAAAATTTCCTTCTGCCATTATAATTCCGGAAATGAACAAGCTTATTGCATATGCTAAAGCGGAAAATATTTCGTTTACAGATAATGATGACTTGTTATCAAAGGAAAAAATACAGAAAAAGCTCCATAGTGAAGTTACTGCCAGCAATGCCAGCCTTGCCGCTCATGAGCAGATAAAGAAAGAAGTCTATATCAATGATGAGTGGACTACGGCCAATAATATGTTGAGCCAGACCCTCAAGCTCAAACGAGCCAAAATTTACGAGCGATATAAAGATATTATTGAAGATATATTTAAATAAATTCTTGATAGTAAAAAAAATCAAAACTCCCGAAAGCTTAGATTAGTGGCTTTTAGGAGTTTTTTATTACCTTGCACTAACTATGAAACTTAATCATTTAGTTGCTTGCTTAGCAAGCTTTGCTTCAGCGGTCATTATGCTGAGTAGCTGCTCTTCATCGGCGAATTCTACCATTAATGTGGATATGTCTGATGAAATTACTGAATATCCCGAAGACCTTTGGGGTATTTTCATTGAAGAAATAAGCCGTTCTGGTGATGGTGGCCTTTGGCCTGAAATGATTTACAACATGGGTTTCGAAGAAAAAGACGTGCCTGACGATTGCACTGTCATTGACAACGAAGTGCATGGCCCCGCCAAGCCAAACTACCAATCCGGACGTGTTAAAAACTATATTTTCTATCATTTCAATCCCGACAACAAAACTGAAGGTTGGACTCTTGAGCCTATGGCATCTTCTTCTGCCACAATGAAAGTTGTGACTACCAACCCTGTTAGCAAAGGCAACGCAAACTCATTGCAGCTTGATATTACTGGCTCAGGAGCACGCCTTATGAACGAAGGATATGCTGGCATTAGTATGGTTAGTGGAGAAAAATACAATATATCATTCTATGCACGTTCTACTTCTGCTTACAATGGGGGCATCAAGGTCAATATCATTGGCAAAGACGGCAATGAAATCTTCTCTGAAAAGTTTGACCTCACCAAAGATGGTGCTTGGAAAAAATACGATGCAGTAATTGCCAGCAACATTACCGACAATAAAGCTAAACTAGTGATGGAGTTTGATGGCTCAGGTCAGGTGTTTATTGACTATATCTCATTGATGCCACAAGAAACTTTCATGGGCCATGGTCTTCGTAAAGACATTGCTCAGACTCTTGCCGACATCAAGCCATCATTTGTCCGTTGGCCAGGTGGATGTATTGTGGAAGGTCTCTCAATGGCAGATCGCATCAAATGGAAAGAAACTATTGGACCACGCATTGAACGCGTAGGAAAGATGGACCTTTGGGGCTATCACAACAGCTGCAGCATTGGCTATCATGATTTCTTGCAATTTTGCGAGGATATCGGAGCGGAGCCTATGTTTGTAGTAAACGCTGGTCTTTCATGCGTAGTACGTAATGG
>JAAZCF010000019.1 GCA_012513425.1 Bacteroidales bacterium | reverse complement strand
TGGCTTTGTGGCCACCCCTCATAAGGATATTATTGAATCTCAATGAGCCTTTCCTTCTTTGGCTCCTCAATCAACTTGACTTTAGGAATGACTATGGACAGAACACCATCCTGGATAGAGGCACTGATGTCATCTCTGTTCGCATCATCAGGTAGCAGCATAGTCTGCTGGAATTTGCCATAAGAAAATTCGTGACGAAGATAATGCTGATCTTCATTTTTTGTCTCTGTTTTCTTTTCCATACAGATTACCAGATTTGCATCTTGATTAATGTGTACCTGGAAATCTTCCTTTGTCATGCCAGGAGCGGCAACCTGTACGGTATAACCGTTCTTGGATTCAAGTACATTGATAGCTGGTTCGATGGCGTTGTTGTTAAAAGCGCCCATCCCGAAATCGTTCTCGAGAAGATCAGAGAACATTGACGGTAACCAATTTTGATTTCTTTTAACAAGTAACATGGTAGTAAATTTTTAAATTGTTACAGCACCTGCTTTCCCTGATTATCAGGACTCTTAGATGCTTCATCCATCAATATCGCAAAATATATACCAGTGTCCTAATCTTGTCATTTTGTCTCAAAATACTGACTTTCTGGCAAGAGATATCGCTCTTAAATAAACACAGGGCTGCCAATAATGATAAAAAAAAGGACCTCTCACGAGATCCTATTTTTTGCTGTCAGTGCAATCGGCGTACCCATCGCTTGAGCAAAGACAAAGTAGAACCAAATCTGCTTAACAACCAAATAATTAACGGCCAAATTGACTATTGTTGAGGGAAAGTGAAACAAACAAGCGACAGGCGAGCCGTCCATAGAGCTCGCCGCAGCGCTTGCTCTGTAGCAGCTGGAGATTCTCAATTCCAGCTGCAGTGCCCATCACAAAAAAAACAGGTAATTAACATTGCGAAAATTCAGGAATTCAAAGTTACCGATTACACAGGAACACCCATCTATTGCGTTTTTGCCATGAAAGCGTAAGGAGCCCCCGTGAAAAATGACACGTCTATATCACTCTGAGGCCAAAAACGTAGGGAGTCCTGCCTGTTTCACTCCCAAAACTCAACTTTCGACACCCATCTATTGCGCTTTTGCCATGAAAGCGTAAGGAGCCCCCGTGAAAAATGACACGTCTATATCACTCTGAGGCCAAAAACGTAGGGAGTCCATCTCTATTCTCAATCCCATGAAAGATTCCGTTATGCATCACATTCACAAAAAAAGTCATGTTATCATTCTTCAGATTAATTCTTACATTTGAGTATAATCTTTTCACAATGGGAACTGTTTCATTCTGAGGTTGGCTCATAGTAATATTAATTGTACTAAGTATTATTGGCAATTGCATTCCCAGAAAATACAAGCCAAACAAAGAAGATATTGAGCTATTGGAGGAACTTTTTGAAGATATGAAAAAAGAAGACGAGAAGTATACCAAAGACGAATAAACCAAGTCTTAGCGCATCTTCATCATCTACCCCGTTTTGAGGCAAAAACGTGGGAGATGTATTATTTAGATAATTGCCATGGTGGAAATCGGTGCAATATTATTTCAAAAACTTTCTATCGCTATCGTTTTCAAGCACTTTCATCTATTGAATGGCTATTTGATTAAGTTTAAGAAGTCGCTCGCCTTGTTCTCGAACTTTTATCCAGCCCCTTTAAAGCGGCAGAAACCGCCGCTCTTTACGCTGCATAGAAAAGTCCTCCATCTGGAAAGCAAGCTTTCCGATTGGCGGACTTCCTTATGCAGCAAGAGCAGCCTGTGGCTGCTCTTTTGTGCGGTTGTGATCCGGTTGGGATTCGAACCCAAGACCCACAGCTTAGAAGGCTGTTGCTCTATCCAACTGAGCTACCGGACCGCTTTTGGGAATGCAAATGTAGTTATTTATTTGAATTATTCTATATTTGCGCCTTATATAATAACCGAAAAAAGACTTATGAGAAATTTATTATTTGCAATTAGTTGTATTTTAACGACTATTTGCGGCACAAATGAAATTGCTGCTCAGGAACGTGTTTACAAACCTTTTCAAACTACTGTTTGGGTCAACACTCTTTATCAAAATGGATTCACAAATGGTGAAGTCTCATCAAGCTCAATTTCTATTCCTAGAGCATTAATCATACTTAAAGGAGATGTTAACCAATATTTTTCATATAAAGTTCAAGCCTCTCTTATTGGAACACCATTAGTAGATGCTTTCGTCACATTAAAAGCCAATAAAGCTCTTCAGTTTCAAATTGGTCAACAGCACATTCCTTTTACTTTGGAAAACCAATTGTGGCCAATGATAATGGAAAGCGTTGATTATACTGAAGCTGTCACCAAACTAAGTGGCATCAAAGACATTAGTGGCATTGGAAGCATGGGCCGTGATGTCGGTGTTTCTTTAATAGGTAAAATGATTTCTGTGTCTTGGGGTGGTGTCAATCATGATTTCTTCTCTTATAACGTGGGTATCTACAACGGAGAGGGTGCCAATTCTCTTGATAAAGACAAAAAAGCCGCTTACATAGGAAGGCTTGAGTTCTGGCCATTGTCAAAATTGGTATTTTCCGGCTCTTATTATTTAGGAGATTGGAAAGACAATTATTCTAACACTATAAAAAGGCAACGCTACTCATTTGGTATGACTTTTGATTCCGAGAGCTGGGTCATTCGTTCTGAATTCTTAAAAGGATTGACAGACAAAGTTGAAAGCAATGGAGGCTATGTACAGGTAGGTAGATGGTTAGGTTGGAAAACTAACAATGGATCTTCTCAACGAATATATCCTTTCTTCCGCTATGATTGTTTCCAGGAGAATCTTGCATACGACATTCTTAGTGAACATTATTGCTTCGGCGTATGTTACGAACCATGGAATATGATTAAGTTCAAACTCAACTTTATTCATGACCGAATCGGCGGAAACGGTGCAACTAATTGGCTAAAAATGATGATTAATTTCAGTATTTAAAAACTATAAAATGAAAAAAATTTATTTGATCATTTTGACTATTTTGGCCGTATCATGCCAAAATAATCATAAAGTAATGGTCCGCTTAACTGACAATGGAGATTGCATCTTCGAAAATGACAGAGTGGCTTATCGTATTTATGGAGCTCAAAGCGATATTATCAGTCCCGGGGCTGATATTTGGGTAAAAGCTCAAGGCAAATTAATTTTAAACAAATGGTATAAATTATCCGCAAAAGATCCTCAATATTTCTATCATAATCACACTGGTAAAAAAGAATATCCAGGAAAAGATTGCTATAACGCACAATCCTATTCATTTAATGCAGGAGCTTCTGTTCCTATTTATCAGGATAGTCTAGTATTCCCAACTCAAAATTTTGATAAGTTTGAAATAATTGAATCAACCAAATCAAAAGTTGTGTTCAGCCTTCACTATCCACAATGGACAATCGGCGAAAATACCGTTGAACTCACCAGAGAAATTACTTTGGCGGCTAATGAAAATTATTGCACAATAGACGACGAATATGATGGAGACTTTTATTCTTTGGCATGTCTTGTCGGAATATCCACTCAAGATGTAGTCGATAAAAATGAAGGTCTTGACTATATCATCACTTGGGAAAAAGCTTCTGACCAAAGTGTAGAAAGCGAAGATGGCATGATTGGCCTTGGTATTGTAATGCCGGAAAATTACAAAATGGAATATAATGAAGAGAGACACTATGCTGTCGCTCATTTCGAAACAGTAAGAGGCAGAAAAGTAAGCTATGCAATAGGTTCCTGCTGGAGCAAAGGCAATATTCCAAGCTTTGACGAATGGAAAAAATTAGTTAGTTACTAGCCTTCTCTTTCCCTTTCGCTGCCATAAGATTAATGGCAACAACCAGTGCAACCCCAACCAGCATCCAAATAAATGCAGATGCCAGTTGAGGGTTGCCTGCATATTGACCTGGCCAAATGGGGTGATCTATTCCGCTGCTCAATGACAGTTTCCAAGGCCAAATCTTTAGCATAGAGCCAACCATCAGGCCACAGAGAAGATAAAGAGTTGCCTCATAGAACTTTTTCAGCAGCCAAGACAAAAGGTGAGAAAAAGAGAGCAATCCTATAACTGCTCCACTGGCAAACACCAGCAATATAACTATTTTGAAGTTAGCAACTGCATCCATAATAAAAGCATATTTGCCCAACAACAACATCACAAAGCTTCCCGATATTCCCGGAAGAATCATTGCACAAATGGCGATTGCTCCACACAGAAATAAGAACAAAAGGTTGTCAGGAGTTTCGGCGGGAGCAGTCAAGCAGATGAATGCACCAATAGCAATACCGACCATCAAGCTGATAAAATGCTTATAAGTAAAGCATTTCATATCTTTTAATATAAAGATAATAGAGACTAATATCAATCCAAAAAAGAACGACCAAAGAGGTATAGGATGGGCAACAAGCAAATATTGCATCAGCTTGGCCAAAGAAAAGACACTAATAAATATGCCGGCAACGAGTGAAAAAAGAAAATTACCATTGATTGCTTTCCAAAACTCTTTTAACTTTAACTTGAAAAGTAGTTTAAGGGAATCAAGATTGATAGATTTGATTGAGTCTACTAGTTCTTGGTAAATGCCTGTCATGAAGGCAATGGTCCCTCCGGAAACACCGGGGATAACATCAGCAGCTCCCATCCCTAATCCCTTTAGAGCCACTAATAAATATTTCTTTATGCTTTGCATATCGCAAATATAAGACATTGCTATAAAAAATAAATAAAAAATATTAAGCTGCCATCTCCAGGCCATCAAAAAGATTGACAAAATATATGCTTTCGGGTTGCATGATTTGCATTTTCCTTTATATGTTTGACTAAATATTTTACATTTGCATCCAATAACAATTTATTTAATATGAAAAAAGCGCTGTTTATCCTCTTCGCTGTTATGGCT
>JAAZCF010000208.1 GCA_012513425.1 Bacteroidales bacterium | reverse complement strand
TTTCAAGATAGCTGTTGTTAGCGACAAAATTGCTTCATTAAAAACGATTGAAGACGGAACCCGCATCTTTTCTCTTGACTTAAATACTCAAGGCATATCATGTGCAGGAGTAAAAATGTCTGCAAATGGCATTTACTACTCAATCAAACAAAGCAATATTGATACTGATGGCAAAAAAACCTCATTTACTGAAATATTCGAAACATCAAGCGGCAATTTACTGCTTCATGGTAGCAGTGATATAAACTGGATGCCTACAAGAGATGAGGATTATTATACAGCTTCCACTACCACCGGCAGAGATCTTATTACTGTAAACCCAAAGACAAAAGAAGAAACAGTATTTATAAAAAACCTCCCAAATGGCAATTTCAGAATTGCTCCAAGCGAAGACTATCTGATATTCACTATGAATCAAGATGGGCCAAAGGAGGGCGAAGTTCATGAAATATTGACTCCTGACGATAGACAACCAGGTTGGCGCGATAGAAGTTATTTGTCAATTTTCAACATCGCAAGCGGGCGCATGCAACAACTCACTTATGGTTATCGCAATAGCTACCTCAGCGACATTTCTGATGACGGACGCTACTTACTTATCAGCACCATGACAGATGATTTGTCTTCAAGACCAAGCACATACACCAGTTTATATCTCATGGATTTGCAAACCAAGCAAACAGAATGCTTGGTAGAAAGAGATGGCTTTATCGCATCTGCATCTTTTTCTTCAGACGGAAAACAATTGATGGTAATAGGCAGTCCTGAAGCTTTTGATAAAATTGGTATGAATCTTCCCGAAGGACTCATTCCAAATATGTATGATTATCAACTATATCTATTTAATATTGAGGATAAGCAAGTAACTCCTCTCACCAAAAATTTTGATCCGGGTGTGCAAGAAGCAAAGTGGAGTAGATATGATGGTAAAATCTATTTTATAGCAGAAGATAAAGATTGTCTGCATTTGTTCCGCATCAATCCAAAAAATGCCAAAGCTGAGTTGTTGGACTGCAAAGAAGATTATATTGAGTCTTTCTCTCTATCCAAAGCTTCTCCAAATATGATTTATTTCGGAGAAAGTCTGCTGAACTTTGACAAAGCTTACATGATGGATTGCAAGAGCGGCAAACAACAATTGCTTCTTGATCTTCATAATAAAAGGTTCAATGATGTGAAACTCGCCCAAGGCGGTGCTTATGAATTTACTAGCAGCCGTGGAGACAAGATTAACGGATTCTATGTATTGCCTGTCAATTTCGACCCAAACAAAAAGTATCCGATGATTGTACATTATTATGGCGGATGCTCTCCAAGTTCAAGATATTTTGTGGGTTCATACTCACCCCAACTTTATTCATCTCAAGGTTATATCTTCTATGTAGTTAATCCATCTGGAGCATCAGGCTTTGGCCAGGAGTTTGCGTCAAGGCATGTCAATACTGCCGGAGATGTTGTGGTTGATGATATCATTGAAGGCGTTGAAAACTTCTGTAAAGATCATCCTTTTGTCGATACAAATAAAATTGGTTGCTTCAGTGCTTCATACGGAGGATTTATGACACAGCTTTTGCTTGCCAAGAGCGACATTTTTACCACAGGCATATCGCATGCCGGCATAAGTGACCATTCGAGCTATTGGGGCGAAGGCTATTGGGGATATTCCTATAGCCAAGTCAGCATGGCCAACAATTTTCCATGGAATGCCAAAGACTTATATGTGGACAGAAGTCCTCTATATATGGCAGACCAAATCAAAGAGCCTATACTCTTCCTCCATGGCTCAGCAGACACTAATGTCCCTATCGGGGAAAGCATCCAAATGTTCACAGCAATGAAACTTTTGGGAGTTGAAACTGCTTTCGTTGTAGTAGATGGAGAAAACCACGGAATTCAAGATTATGCGAAGCGACGCCAATGGTTACGCACCATTTCAGCATGGTTTGCTAAATATTTGAAAGACGATAGTACTTGGTGGGACGAACTCTATCCTCCTAAGACTCTGTAAGACGACATTTGCCAATAACAGCAATAATAGCAGCAGGAATTGGTCTGATAAAGATATAGTAGATAATGAAAAAAAGCATCATAGGCACGATGCAAAATATCATTAGCTTCTTTTCGCCTTTTGAATCATCATTACTCAAGACTTTAAAGAAGAGTTTAAATAATTTTTTGATATGGCTCCATTGAGAACATAAAGCTATCAACCAAACTATTATTATTGCTATAATTAAAAATTCCATCGTGTGCAAAGGTAATAATTATTAATTTTGTTGGAACAAAAAAAAGTAACCGCCATGTATAGCAATCCAAATGAATGTCTCTACTGCACAAACAATGAGACTCTACATAAATTAATGATTGAAATTGCTCATTTGAGTGTATCACGAGTTTTCCTTTTCAAAGAACAAACTTATAAAGGTCGCTGCGTGGTTGCATATGACGAACATGTAAATGACCTCAACGAACTTTCAGACGAGCAGCGCAATGCTTTTATGGCAGATGTTGTGAAAGTCACACGTGCAATGCAGAAAGTATTCAATCCGGAAAAAATCAACTATGGCGCATATAGCGACAAACTTTGCCACCTGCATTTTCATCTTGCTCCAAAATACGTCGATGGCCCTGACTATGGT
>JAAZCF010000207.1 GCA_012513425.1 Bacteroidales bacterium | reverse complement strand
CTGGAATACTGCAGTGGTGTCGCCGTTGCTGAACAGTTCGAAAGTGGCTTTGTCGTCAAGAGGTATGGCCTCAATATCAATGTCAATACCTTTGCTTTTCTTGATATTTTGTACACATTCTTTTTGAATGGAAAGGGTGGAGAGTCCCAGAAAGTCCATCTTGAGCATGCCCACCTCTTCGATGAAAGAGCCTTCATATTGGCTCACCAGCATATCTTCGCCACCATCCTTGTCTTTCACCACACTCATTGGGATAAAGTCTGTAAGGTTGGAGCGGCCGATAATTGTGGCGCAAGCATGAACACCGGTTTGGCGTATGCTACCTTCCAGCTTTGCTGCGAAGTCAATAGTGTCTTTTAACAGCGGCTCTGCAGCTTCGTATGCAGAAGAGAAGGTAGGTTCATATTTAATGCAGTTAGGTAGATTGGGCTTCAGCTCTTGAGAAATCTTTTTACTGCTGTCATTGGGGTCTGGCACTTTTATCTGAAAAGGCCTTGTTGGAATAATCTTTGAAAGACGGTCGCTCTCTTCGAGCGGTACTTGATGTATTCTAGCAACATCTTTAATAGCACTCTTGGCTGCCATAGTGCCAAAGGTAATCACATGCGAAATATGGTCTTTGCCATATTTTTGCTCCACATATCGATACACTCCTCCTCGGCCATCATCGTCAAAATCGATGTCGATATCAGGCATGGAAATACGGTCGGGATTAAGGAAACGCTCAAACAGAAGATCGTATTTCAAAGGGTCAATGTTTGTGATGTGCAAACAGTAGGCCACCACACTTCCGGCGGCACTGCCACGGCCCGGGCCAACCCAAGTGCCTGAGCTCCTTGCTGCCATGATGAAATCCTGTACAATGAGAAAATAATCAGGAAAGCCCATATTGCTGATGGTCTTCAACTCGAAATCAATGCGGGAGGCTTGATCTTCGCTCAGTTGCTCTCCATAGCGCTCTTTTGCACCTTCATAACACAGATGGCAGAGGTATGCCACAGATTTGGCAAACTCCTCACCGCGCTGCGAGCCGTCTTTATTGGTGCGGCCGGCATCAATAATGCTCCGATATTTCTCAAGATAAATATCTATCTGTGCTACAAATTCTTCAGATAGAATAAATAGAGGCAAGATAGGGTCTGAGTCAATATTATATTGTTCTATTTTATCGGCAATCTCAAGAGTATTCTCGACTACTTCAGGATGGTCGGAAAATAGGGCTGCCATTTCATCTTGAGATTTGAGATACTCCTGCTGTGTATAGCGCAGACGGTCAGGATCATCGTAATTATCGTTGAATGTCAGGCAGATGAGTCTGTCATGGACAGGTCCGTCATCTTTGTTGACAAAATGCACATCATTGGTGGCAATTACCTTGACTCCCAACTTTTGCGACAACTGAAATATTCCTTCATTGACAATTTCTTGTTTCATAAAGACCGTCTTGATTTCTTCAAAATCAAGCTCTGTCTTGTGTCGCTGTACTTCCAGATAAAAATCTTCTCCGAAAAGATTTTTATACCAAAGTATGGTTTCCGCTGCTTTATCTAAATCGTGGTTGTATATGGCGCGAGGAATCTCTCCTGCAAGGCAGGCAGAACTACAGATAATACCCTCATGGTATTGCTCAAGTAACTCTCTGTCAATTTTCGGCTTCTGATAAAAACCCTCAATAAAAGAATATGAAGTGAGTTTTACCAAATTGTGATATCCTGTCATGTTCTTGGCAAGCAAGATAAGGTGATGAGGCCTGCGTTCTTCAGGATTATCCTTCAAAAAACGGTTATTATTCGGCGACACATAAAATTCGCAACCAATGATAGGCTTTACATTAGGATGCTTGTGTGCAAATTTGAAGAACTCTTTTACTCCATACATGTTGCCATGATCAGTGATGGCAAGAGCTTTTTGGCCATCCATTTCAGCCTTTTCAAAAAGTTTAGAAATGGGAGCTGCTCCATCCAAAATGGAATACTGAGTGTGAACGTGAAGATGAACAAAAGACATGTTACAAAGATATAGAAAAAACAAAAGAAGCCTAATAAAAAAAAGCCCGATCACTGCGTTACATTCACTGAAAATTTGTCAATTACTGCTTAAGTAACTCCTTCATTTTCAGATTCGTTCGCCAAGCTTTCGAGCTCTTTTCTTAGCTTATATAGCATAGAGGGCGACTTACTTGATGTGAACCCCAAAAGTTGGACGATTTAACATTATATTAAGAAGCCTCTTCAAGTCTGGAAAGAGTTCGGTATTGTACCGGACTCTTTCCTTTTAGTCTCAGCTTTATACGATCATTGTTGTAGTATTTGATGTAAGCG
>JAAZCF010000206.1 GCA_012513425.1 Bacteroidales bacterium | reverse complement strand
AGCCCTGCCTATCGGCAACTCAATCATGGGTGCTATGATTTTTGGCGACGTTGAAAGTGACCGCATTCAACTCAATGAAGAAACTATCTGGGGTGGTAGTCCGCATCGTAATGACAATCCCGAAGCGCTGGCTTATTTGGACGAACTTCGTCAAGCAATATTTGTGCGCGACGAGCCGAAAATCAAAAACATCCTCGACAATAAGTTTATGAGTGGCATTAATGGTATGCCATATCAAACTATTGGTAGCTTAAGGCTCGATTTTGAAGGTCAAAGCGATTTTAGCAACTATTATCGTGACCTCAATATTGAAAAAGCGTTAGCTACAGTAACTTACAAAGTAGGAGATGTGACTTATACTCGTGAGTATTTCAGCTCATTCAATACCAATGCAGTGTATGTCCGCATTTCTGCAGACAAGTCGCATTCCGTTAGTTTTACGGCTCGCTATGAAACTCCGTACAAAGAGTACAAGGTGGCTGCAGATGGTCAGGATTTGGTATTAACTGCCACTGCTTCGACTCATGAAGGCATTGAAGGAAAAGTTCGCTTTGCCAACCGCACAAGCATTGATGCAAAGGGCGGAGATGTTGTCGTAAAAACTGATTGCATTGAGGTCAAAGACGCCAATCAGGTTGTTATTTGCATAACTGCTGCCACAAACTTTGTAAATTATCAAGACATCAGCGCTGACGAGATGGCTCGCAGCAAAGATTTGATGAGCAAAGCTTATGGAAAAAACTTCAAAAAAGAGCTCAAAGCCCACACAAAAATATATAAGAAACAATTTGACAGAGTCAGCCTTAACTTGGGTGCTCCATCTGACTATCAGACAGACCAAAGGGTAGCTCATTTCAAAGATGGCAATGACCAGGCTTTGGTTGCTTTAATGTTCCAATATGGTCGTTATCTGCTTATCTGCTCTTCTCAGCCAGGCGGTCAACCAGCCGGTCTTCAGGGTATTTGGAACGAAAGTTTGATGGCCCCTTGGGATGGCAAATACACTCTTAACATAAATGCTGAGATGAATTATTGGCCAGCTGAAGTCACTAATATTGTAGAGACCAGCGAGCCTCTATTTCAAATGATAAAAGAGTTGGCACAGACCGGAAAAGGCACTGCCCGCACTATGTATGGAGCTGATGGCTGGGTAGCCCACCACAACACAGACATTTGGAGGGTAACCGGTCCTATTGACTTTGGAGATTATACATGGGTGTTCGGCGGTGCTTGGCTCAGTCAACAAATGTGGCAACACTATCTATTCAGCGGAGATAAAGATTTTATTGCCGAGAATTATGAAATCTTCAAAGGCTTGTCAGATTTTTTTCTTGATTTTTTAGTGCCACATCCTAAATATGGATGGTTGGTAACAGCTCCTTCAACTTCTCCAGAACTGGCTCCTGCCGGATCTTCAACAATGATTGTTGCCGGTTGTACTATGGACATCCAGCTGCTCAATGATGTGTTCAACAACTCTATTGCTGCTACAAAAATGGTCCATCCTGAAAACACCGCATATATCAAAACTCTTGAGGAAACTCTTGCCAAACTTCCTCCTATGCAAATTGGCCAGTATGGTCAGTTGCAGGAATGGTTGGATGACTGGGATAATCCAAAAGAAACTCACAGACATGTGTCTCATCT
>JAAZCF010000205.1 GCA_012513425.1 Bacteroidales bacterium | reverse complement strand
CTTTTTCTCTTGTTGGCTGTTGCTGTGTTGGCTATTGCTATTGTGGTTGAGCCACTAACTGCATGGATGGAGATGCCGGAATACATCAGACAGCTTTTTGAGGCTGCTTTTGATGCTCAAAAACCTGTAGATTTAATTATTTGCACTGCAATACTCGCTCCTCTCTGCGAAGAGTTTCTTTGCCGAGGCAATATGCTCAGAGGTATGCTCAGTTATAAGTCTCCAATAAAGGCCATTCTATGGTCAGGATTCATATTTGCACTTATTCATTTAAATCCTTGGCAATCTGTTCCGGCCTTCATTTTGGGTTGTTTCTTTGGATGGATCTACTACAAGACTCACTCTTTGTGGGCTTGCATATTCATGCATTTTGTCAATAATGCCACCTCTGCAATATGCACTATTGCATTCCCTGACTTGGGCATGTCTGACACCTTATCTTCTATTGTTGACAAGGGAACCTATGCTATTATTTATTTCGGAGCCCTTGCGATATTGTGTGGTGCGATTTACCTTCTTTACAAAAAGTTGAATAATAATGAAGAAACTTTATCCTTTAAAGTTCAAATCAATACTCAAGAATAAAATATGGGGCGGAGATAAGATTGTTTCATGCTACAATAAACAATCTTGCGAAGACGATACTATTGACATCAATCACATAGGTGAGAGTTGGGAAATTTGTGATATGTTTGACGACCAAACTATTGTCAGTAATGGATTTCTTGAAGGCAATAGTTTAGAAGAGATTCTTGAAACATACCTCAGCGACTTGGTTGGTGAAAAAGTATATGATTATTATAGGAATCAATTCCCTCTGATGGTAAAGATTCTTGATATCAATAATTTTATCAGTGTGCAAGTTCATCCTGACGACACTATTGCAGCCGAAAGATATGACAGCTATGGAAAGAAAGAATGTTGGTATGTGTTGGAAGCCTCAGATGATGCCGTGTTATATCTTGGCTTTAGAAAAGACGTCACAGCCTCTGAGGTTTACTACGCCTGCAAGAATGGAACTGTTGTCGACTTGATGAATGAATATCACCCAAGGAAAGGGGATTATTTCGAAATCAACCCTGGCTGTGTACACTCTGCCGGAGGTGGATTGATAGTTTATGAGATACAGCAAGCCAGCGAAATCACCCTTAGACTTTATGATTGGGGTAGAGAAAATAATCCAAACACAGCTCGCAGAATTGACATTGAAGAAGCCTTGGATATCATAGATTATAGTGCTATGTTGGAACCAAAAGCCGACAATGATCTTTTCAGCGTGTCTATCATTAATATTCAGGACGATATGGAGATATCTCCCGAGGATGTGAATAGTTTCATTATTTACTTCTGCGCAGAGGGAGTCGCCAAGCTACATTATGAAAATGAGGTCTATTTTATAGAAAAAGGTGAATGCATATTGATTCCTGCATCATTGGATAATTTTACACTCAAGGCCGACAGGCCGGGCACAATACTTGTAGAAACTCATATCAATGTCCCAATCGAAGAACCCGACTCATACCTCAATTAACAATGGCTGATTCTACCAGAATTGATAAGTTTTTATGGTCAATACGACTATATAAG
>JAAZCF010000204.1 GCA_012513425.1 Bacteroidales bacterium | reverse complement strand
GCATTGGATATACAAGAAATTCTTGAGAAAATAAGATTTTGCCCGGTGTAGGCAGAGACAATATAGAGGAAAGAAAAGGCTATGAGTCTTGAACAGAAAATTAATCATCAACTAAATAAATTTCCTGCTGTGAAGAAGGTAATCAAGCGTGTGTATCAATTAGGTATGTACGTAATTTCTCCGAAGATTAAATCAGAAGGAAATATCGTCCGTGGTTCACCGGATGATGGTGCAGAGTATTTTTTTGGCTACTATGACAAATCTCCGTGGGATGCCACAGGACGCTATATGCTCTGTATAAAGGCAAGGGACACATGGTCTGACGTTAGCCCCAAGGAGCCTGCCTATATTCTGTTGATTGACACACAGAACAGAAATAAAACTGAAGTAATAGCAAAAACCCATGCTTGGAATGTTCAGCAGGGTTGTATGCTCCAGTGGTTGGGACCGGATTATCAGGGTAAAATACTCTACAATGATTTCAGAGATGGGAAGTACTGCTCAGTTATTCTCACATTGGATGATAAGTCTGAACGTGTAATTCCGTTCCCTGTATATTCTGTCTCCGCAGACGGCAGCTTTGCGCTTTCATTGGACTTCTCACGCCTCTATCGCCTTCGTCCTGGTTACGGATACCACAATGTGCCAGAAGTAACTGCAAACGAGAAGCTACCTGACAAGCCGTGCATTTGGCATGTTGATTTAACCACAGGTGATGTAACTCCTGTCCTTAAATACACAGATTTTGCTTTCTTCCAGCCTCGCCCTGAGATGCAGGAAAAGGATGCTGAACATAAGGTTAATCACATCATGATTAGTCCTAACGGAAAGCGTTTCATGGTACTCTACCGTTGGTTCAATGGTCAGCGGAAATACACGCGACTCATGACCTGTAATGTTGATGGTACGGACATGTATGTTCTCTCTGATGATGACATGGTGTCGCATTGTTGCTGGAAGGACGATGAGCATATTCTTGCGTTTGAGAATAAGCAAAATGGTGGTCCTGGTTATTATCTAATGAAAGATAAAACACAGGAATGGACACATCTATGGAATTTTATGAGTGCCGACGGTCATCCGAGCTACAGTCCTGATGGAAAACTTCTTGTGACTGACACTTATCCCGACAGAGCCAGAATTGCAAGCGTGAAAGTAATGGAGGGCGACAAAGTAACTGTGATTGCTCGTGTATTTGCACCATTTAAATATGACAATGATACCCGTTGCGATTTGCATCCACGCTGGAGCAGGGATGGGAAGAAGATAGCATTTGACTCTGTATTTGAAGGACACAGAGGGTTGTATACGGTTCAGGTAGAGAGATGAGTAAGTTAGGAAGTGTGGTAATTCCAACTCATAATAGAGCTGAGTTGCTATCCCGCGCTATTAATAGTGTCTTAAACCAGACTTATATTGATTTTGAGATCATTGTTGTATCCGATGGCTCTACTGATAATACAAGTGAGATTGTTAGTGACTTCACAAAAAAAGATGACAGAGTGAAGTTCATTGAATATGCACCCGCTAAGGGTGGCAATGTTGCTCGTAATACCGGAATTTATGCAGCCAAAGGTGAATATATAGCTTTCCTAGACGATGATGACGAATGGTTGCCAGTAAAACTCCAGAAGCAAGTCGAAATCCTTGAGGCAGATGAAAAAATAGGACTCGTTTATACTGGTGTTCGTATTATCTATGTGAATGAAAAGGTTGAGTATAATTCTTTGCCTAAAGAGGCTGGTGACCTTAGTAAACGGATTTTGATTGATAATTGTGTGGGAACCACTTCTACCGTTCTCCTAAGAAAGTCCACGTTAGAAAAGAGCGGATTATTCGATGTTGAGCTGGGTGCGTTACAGGATTATGACTTGTGGATTCGTTTTTGTCAGCACTCAAATGTTGGTGTAGTCTCCGAACCGATGATTAACTACTATAACTATCTTGGAAAGGAGCAGGTCTCAGCTGTGACAAAAAAATATATAGATGCATTTGCCTATATCAACGAGAAGTATAAGGCTCAGATGCGAAGCTTAGATGAAAAAGAACTTCATGAAAAAAAGACAGCTGAAAATTTTCTCTTAGCGAACAAGGCTATGCGAAATGGTGAAGCTAAACTCGCCAGACAGTATCTGTCAAAGATTTTGAAGAGTGGTTTTTCAAAGAAAGCATTTGCTTACTATTTATTGTCCTTTACATCATATAAAACTGTTCTTAAGATGAGAAGCAAATTTGGATAAAATAGCTTTGGAACAATAGTCGGAGAAATTTTCGTGACTGAGAGGATGCATTGGCTTGATATAGCGAAGGGGTAGCTTATTATATTTGTTATAATGGGCCATGTTGTGTCTGTATATCAAAGCTCAGGAATAATCGTTGATGCTGCAGCATTCCCGTTTGTACACACTTTCGTTTACTCTTTCCATATGGCAACAATCATCTTCATTAGTGGCTATTTGTAATCAAAATCAAAGAGAAGAAGTCAATTGGAGTAAAATTCAAAAATCATTTGATTGTATATGGG
>JAAZCF010000203.1 GCA_012513425.1 Bacteroidales bacterium | reverse complement strand
TGTGAATAGAGAGAGGTTATCATAGGCACTAGCTCTTACCAAATCATTGTTAGCATCTCTAAGCCATTGTTCCGACTCTGATGGAAAACAATAAGTATAGTAAAAAACCCCCAAAGAGTCTTTAGCTCCAATAATTGGAGTTCCACTTACACCTTCAGCCTTTGCTTTTTCTCCATTCTCTTTATAGATCCAAGAATAGTCAGAATCTCCTTCCATCTTGATAGCCCAATAATCAACGAAATCCCAATTGTCTTTTATAATAGCCAAAGAGAATGGCAGAGCATCTTTACCTGTCATTATGCTAAATTCAGTGCCATTATTCAGCAAAAGTTTGTATCCCAGAAGGGTGTCTCCACTTGAAATTTGAGAGATTGATTTGACAGCCACTGTCGTATCTATTTCTGAAAGTAGCGAGGTTACAACATCAATATCATTATTAATATTCTCACATTTCTCCACGATCATATTGAAGTATTCTTCTGTAGGAAGTTGTATCATCTTGTCTCCCAAAAGATCACTTTTGATTGTAAAAGTGACATACAAGTCATATATCTCAATGTTTTCAAAAATAGAAGTTCCGGCATCTCCATTTGCTTTACATAGCCTGACCCATGAAACTCCTTCATCATATGAATAGACCCACCATCCATCAACAATATCCATTTTAGGGGCAACTCCGGAAGCTTTCATTTTAAGGCCAAGGCTTGATAACAACCATGTGGGATCATCAGTTCCGTTTTGCACTGTCCAATAGTAACGACCATCATCATATTTCATCAAGCCAATAACCGGGTTTTGTCCATCCACTCCCTGAATAAGGGTTACTGTTGCTCCGCTTACAAACGTCAAGAGATAATTAGTTTTGCCATTTTCAGAGTAAGAACTGATATTTCTAATCATATCATTATCTTCTAATGCCTTTACTATGACATTAGTAGCAGAAATACTAGAGTTAATGTCTTTGCATGCTGTCTCCAATGCAGCTATTCTTGTCTTCAAATTCTCAACATCACTCAGCATATCCTTGCCACAAGAAGTCAAGACCAACATAGAAATCATTAAAAAAAAACTTAATATCTTTTTCATCAGTTACCCCCCCCTATTGTTTCTCTATCAATATTTCGTGTGTTTTCATATGCCCGCATCCATCTGAGACAAGTACTAACAATGTTGAATTAGCTGCTGCACCAGGGCTAGCAGTAATTGTAATTTTTCCTGATAATACCTGTAGACTAGCATTATAAGATTTGGTAATTCCAGCATAGTATCCATCTTTTGCCAAAGCTGTAATAGCAACTGTGACCGGCACATCTGACACCTTATAAGTCAAAGATAAAGATGTGTCACTTGGCTCAAATACAACCCTATCTGCCAAAGTAATGGTAAAAGTCTTATATCTTGGCAAAGTAAACGATTCCCCTGAAAGTGTAGAAAGACTAATAAAATTTTCATTCACTTCAATAGAAGAAAAAACTGCAATAGATGCCTTGGGGCTTGCTTCTATTTTTTGGTTATTTGAGTCATACAACCAATATACTCTTCCATTTTCGCCATATTTGTAAGTCCAATAGTATTTGCCATCTCCCAATGAATTATCCAACATAAAAATTGGAGTTAAGCCATCTTTTGGCGAAGCCAAAACCATTCTGTCTATATCATCTTTTAACCATTGCAGATTACCATCCTCATCATACATTGCCCAATAATACAACCCATCAGTATGTTGTTTCAGTCCTATCTTCACAGGATCAGCTGATTTACCATCATATACAGAAATACTGGTAGAATTATTAAACACCATTTCATACCCAACTGTATCAGTATTTTCAACAATTGGGACAACTGTTCTTACAAATAAATTGTTCTTTTTAGCGTCATAAATTTGAATAAGAGCATCAAGATCATTTCCAAG
>JAAZCF010000018.1 GCA_012513425.1 Bacteroidales bacterium | reverse complement strand
TCGGTCAGTAAAGCAGCAGCATCCGGCTCAATTTTAGCACCCAGAGAAGATGTGTGCCTCTCTATCCAGAATGGGATTTTATCCTCCTTGACAGGATTTGACTCAAAGACTACTCCTTTAGAGGCAGCTTCTTTGTAAAATGAAGTACGCTTATCAACATTTTTACTACTAGTAGGGTCATTTGGAGTCTTATAGCACACAACCAAAATAGTGGTAGGCATCATTACTGAATAGTAATCATAGAGTTTTTCTATGTTTTTGTTCATTTGAGCCTCTTTGACAACAACCAACTGACGAGATGCCATCATTGGATATTGCCTGGCAACACTAATTATTTGTTGGGTAGTGACGTCTGCGCCATAGAGAACTATTTGCCCAAAGTCTCTTTCTTCAGGCAACAAGGCCTTTTCCATAAGCAAGTCACAGACTTTGTCTATGTAAAAATGCTCTTTACCAAAAAGCAGATAAAAGGGGCTTATATTGCCTGACTGAATATCAGCTTGAATAGAAGCAAACTGCTGCTCTGTGTTATTCTCAATGCGCGCCATAAGGCGAAGGTAATTATTTTTGCATATCTTTGCAAGCAAAGCAAGGCCTGGAAATGTCGCAGATTTTTGACCCTATCCGCAAAAAATATGTCGCTCGCACCCCTGAAGAAGAGGTCCGCCAATATATTATATCATTATTGTTGGAGAAATTATTGATTCCCTCTTCACACATTGCAGTAGAGCAAGGTTTCAAATACAACGATTTGCAATATCGAGCTGATATTGTGGTCTACGACAGCCATCTGACTCCTGTGATGCTGGTAGAGTGCAAAGCTCCTTCAGTGTCTTTGTCGGACTCAGTCATTGAGCAAGTAGTCAGATATAATTTTGTACTCAAGGTGGCTTACATAATGATAAGCAACGGCAACAAGACTTATCTTTGTAAATGGAATCCACAAGAGGAAAAATATATCTTTGCAGATGATATCCCAACTTATGAACAGCTCAATGCCCAATGATTGAAGCCTTAAATAATAAAATATTTCGTATAGTCAGCCAACAAGCCCTTTTGCAGGGCGTAAGAGCTTATGTAATCGGAGGTTATGTGAGAGATTATTTTCTGCAACGTCCCAGCAATGATGTAGATATTGTTGTTGAAGGCAGCGGAATTGCTTTGGCTGAGGCAGTAGCAAATGCTCTTCACTGCAAATTATCTGTGTTCAAAAATTTTGGCACAGCGATGCTGAAATACAAAGGGACTGAGTTAGAATTTGTGGGAGCCAGAAAAGAATCTTACGACAGAACCAGTCGCAAGCCGATAGTGGAGGATGGCAGCCTTGAAGATGACCAATTACGCAGAGATTTTACCATCAATGCCATGGCTTTCAGTCTTCAAGATGAAG
Source organism: Bacteroidales bacterium (assembly GCA_012513425.1). GTDB lineage: Bacteria > Bacteroidota > Bacteroidia > Bacteroidales > UBA932 > Equibacterium. Next base: position 2,398 of record JAAZCF010000018.1, on the reverse strand, counting down.
ACTATGGAGAATTAGTCGACCCCTTTGGAGGTATTCGCGATCTCAATGCTGGAATCATTCGCACTCCACTCGACCCTGATACGACCTATAGTGACGACCCTTTGAGAATGATTCGAGCCATTCGGTTTGCCACACAATTGGGTTTTTCTATTGTTCCGGAATCCTTAGATTCCATAAAAAGAAACAAATATCGCTTGGACATTCTTTCTAGAGAGAGAATTGCCGAAGAGTTGCACAAGATACTGATGAGTCCAACGCCGTCTATAGGTTTTGTCCTTTTTGACAAATGCGATTTATTGGATGCCTTTCTTCCTGCCCTCTCTAATCTAAAAGGAGTTGAGACAATGGAAGGCAGAGGCCATAAAGACAATTTCTTACATTCATTGCAAGTGCTAGACAATGTAGCTCAGGCCAGCGACAATATATGGCTGCGATGGGCTGCTTTACTTCATGACATTGGCAAGCCTGCCACAAAAAAATGGGAGGCCACAATAGGCTGGACCTTCCACAACCATGATTTCATCGGATCTAAAATGATTCCTGGCATTTTTAAAGAATTGAAGATGCCGCTCAATGAGAAGATGAAATTTGTTCAGAAAATGGTCTTGCTCCATCTACGCCCTATCGCCCTTGTCACAGATGAAGTCACTGACTCTGCAGTGCGCCGTTTATTGTTTGATGCCGGTGATGATATTGACGATTTGATGATTCTCTGCAAAGCTGATATAACCTCAAAAAATGACCGAAAAGTGGAGAACTTCAAGCATAACTATGAAATTGTGCAACAAAAGATGGTGGAAGTGGAGGAAATAGACCGCTTACGCAACTTTCAAAATCCCATTACAGGAGAGATTATTATGCAACGCTTCAATATTCCTCCTTGCAACACCATAGGCGTGATAAAAGAGTACATTAAAAATGCCATTTTGGACGGAGTTATTCCTAACGATTATGATGCAGCCTACAGACTGATGGAAAAAAAAGCCGCTGAATTGGGGCTTTAGTTTGGTATTATCTTTGATAAGAAATGCGCAAGATGAAAAGAATAATTATAATAGTGATAATGCTTGCTATATGGAGCAATATCAAAGCGCAAAGCTTTGATGATAATCTGAAAAGCCATATCGAATTTCTATGCGACAATAATCTTCAAGGTCGAAAAGCCGGTAGTCCAGGAGAAGGGAAAGCAGCAGAATATATATTCAATCAATTAGAAAAATACGGCGTGACAATGCTCACAGGCCGCGAAGGAAACACTTTTTACATTATTGAAGACGGAGATACTCTAAAGTCCTGCAATATTGTCGGCATTTTGGAAGGCTATGACCAAAATCTTCGCAATGAATATATCTTGGTGGGAGCGCACATGGACCATCTTGGCAGCAATCAATACACAGTTGATGGTCAGAGCCGAACCGCTGTGCTTGCCGGGGCTGATGCCAATGCCTCCGGAGTGTCTGCTCTTCTGGAAGTTGCGGATATTCTCAGCCAAAACGCCCTATTCTTACGTCGTTCTGTCATTTTTGTAGCATTCGGAGCCGGAGAAGAGCAGTTTGCTGGCTCTCGATATTTTACCACCGGAGGTGGTTTCTCAGAAATTAGCAATGTCAAATTGATGATTAATCTAGATATGCTGGGCCGCGGGAATGCTGCCAACCCTTTTGAAATCTATTCTTTAATTGACCGAGGAGACCTCAACTCCATGCCCGATTATGTAAAAGAAAATGAGTCTGTTGCAGCAATACCTGCCATACACAACGGAGAATTGTTTGCCTCAGACCATATAGCTTTTACTCAAGTAGACATTCCGGCTATTACTTTTTCGACTGGCATCAGTCGTGAATATCGCACAGCAAAGGACACACCCGATTTGATTTTGTACAATAAATTGGCTGCTCAGACTCACTATATCGCAATGTTTGTGAAGGTACTTTCCGAAAAAGATTATCTACTGCCTTCTATCAATGTAAAAGACAATGTCGTTTCAAGTAATCGTATTTATGCTTTGAGTGATTGTGACAAGATGCCTGAGTTCTTTCACTCAGACTTAAGGCATTTCTTGGAATCGTGGGTCTATAAATATGTCAAATATCCTCAAGATGCTATTGACCAAGGCATTCAAGGCACTGTAAATGTGTCATTCATAGTAAACAATGATGGTTCCATTTCAGACGTCGTTGTCGTAAAAGGATTGTGCGAAAGCATTGATAAAGAAGCCATTAAGGTCGTTTCAGTATCTCCTAAATGGATACCAGGTGAAATAAACCGCAAAAAGATCAGTTGCAAAATCACGATTCCGATTGAATTTAAGTTAAGAAAATAGTACTTTCGCGGGTTATATATATTAATTTTAATCCCACTATGGAGTACAATTTCGCTCAGATTGAGAAAAAATGGC
>JAAZCF010000202.1 GCA_012513425.1 Bacteroidales bacterium | reverse complement strand
GGCATAATTAACAATATCTTTGGCATCACTACTATTGATAGTAGCTGCTTGTATCAAAATGGCTTGTGCTGTCAATGGTATAAGGAAAGGCTTGTCAGCAGTTGATTTCTGGAATTCTAATAGAGTATTTGAAATGGTTGCATAGCCTAGGTAAGATACACTAATTTGCGCATCTGAAGGAGTCTCAGAAGGTACTTTTAGTGAGAAAAACCCATCAGAATTAGTAATAACAGAGATGTTACTTCCCTCGATAGCAACTGAAGCATAGACAATTGGCTTGTCTGTTTTGCTATCTTGAACTTTACCATAAATAGTGGTGAAGTCTTGTGCTTGCGCTCCAATAACCATTGTCAAAAGAGCGAAAAAGAAAGTGAGTCGTTTCATAATATTGTGTTTTAGTTTCTATTAGATAAACCTATGTAGTAAAGTAGTGTAGCTAAAGAACTGATGGCAGCAATAAAGTAAGTATATGCAGCCCACTTCAAGGCATCAACAGCCATTGGTCTGGTCTCGTAATCCGCAATACCGGAATTAGTGAGCCAAGAAATGGCGCGCGCACTGGCATTAACTTCAACAGGAAGAGTAACCAAAGTAAAGAAGGTAGTCACAGCAAAAAGAAGGATACCGGCAAGAAGCAATTGAGGAAAGACGTTCATCAGGAGTACTCCTGCCAACAAAACCCATTGCACTGTTCTGGAGGCAAAGTTGACGGCAGGCACTAGGGCTGAACGCATTTTTAAAGGCGCGTAGGCTGTGGCGTGCTGAAGAGCATGGCCAGTCTCGTGGGCGGCAACAGCCGCAGAAGCAATGCTACATTTGTTATATACGTCTTCACTCAGAGAAATAGTCTTTTTTATGGGGTCATAATGATCGGTGAGTTGACCTCTTACGGGGATAACTTGGACATCAAATATTCCATTGTCGTAAAGCATTTTTTGAGCAATCTGAGCCCCTGTGAGACCACAAGATAATCTCACTTTTGAATATTTGGTGAACCTCCGCTTCAGTGCTCCCTGCACTAATGCACTAGCTATTGTGCAGGCAATAAAAATTAGCCATATCATATATACAAATATAAAAAAAATATGAGTAATTTTACATCATGGCAATAAAATATAGAACTGGTTTGAATCCAGCTCAAGTGCTGGAAAACCGAGGAAAATATGGTCAGAATATTTTAACACAAACTCAGAAGCAATCCGTTTTTTCGCGGTTTTTTAAAAAGTTTACTGATCCGCTTATTATTATCTTGATTGTTGCCTGTGTGCTCTCGTTTACTATAGCTATTTATGAACATTCAGCTCTGAATGAGCCTTTGAGTGTTTTTGCAGAGCCACTTGGAATACTGATAGCCATAATTCTCGCTACAACTCTTTCTTTCATTTTTGAAATTAAAGCTGATAAAGAATTTTCAATACTAAATAAGGTCAATGATGATGAACTTGTGATAGTAATCAGAGAAGGCAGAGAAACAAAAGTGAAAAAAAAAGATGTTGTTGTTGGAGATCTTGTAGTAATAACCAATGGCGACGAAGTGCCTGCCGATGGCCTATTGCTTGAATCAACCTTGCTAACTGTTGATGAATCATCGCTCACCGGAGAGCCTATCAGCAGAAAGACCATCATTGAAGCTGATTTTGATAAAGAAGCAACATATCCTTCCAACCAAGTGTATAGAGGCACAAAAGTAATGGAAGGTCATGGACTGGTTGAAGTTCAACAGGTAGGAGATGCTACAGAGTGCGGAAAAGTGTTTAAGGCTGCTCAGATTGATACCGGAGTTAAGACTCCTTTAAATGAGCAATTAGATCGTCTTGGAAAGTGGATTAGCCGCATCAGTTATTTTTTGGCAAGTTTCATTTTTATTGGAAGAGTCGTCATATATCTGTTGTCCTTTGGGGGAGCTTCTTTGGAATGGTTGAGTTTTTCTGCATATCTTCTTCAGTCATTGATGATTGCTGTTACTCTGGTTGTAGTTGCTGTGCCTGAAGGTCTGCCGATGGCCGTAACATTGAGTCTTGCATATAGCATGCAACGTATGCTGAAAACCAATAATCTGGTAAGAACAATGCATGCCTGTGAGACGATGGGCGCTGCTACTGTTATTTGCACTGATAAGACGGGGACACTTACTCAAAATATAATGACGGTTGCAGACATCTGGTCCCCATTCTTAGGTGCTGAGCTTGAT
>JAAZCF010000201.1 GCA_012513425.1 Bacteroidales bacterium | reverse complement strand
TAAAGAAGGTGTATATCCAAATCCTTCAAAAACTGCTGGTGACTTCCAGTTCTGGTCTTCTGATGCCAACACATTCAAAGGTGACTTCTTCAGAATCAAACAAATGCAATTGGGTTACACTCTACCTGAGAAGCTCACAAAGAAAGCTCTTATTAGCAATCTGAGATTCTATGTTTCAATGGATGATTATTTCACATTTACCAAATATTTTGGTCTTGACCCTGAAACAGCATCTACAAACTCTACTTCAGGTGGTGGACTCGACTGGGGTTCATATCCTACAATGCAGAAAATTACTTTCGGTATTAATCTCACATTCTAATCAAACGCACATAATATGAAAAAGATATTTTTAATGATCCTTGCCTGTGGCGCATTTGTAGCTACTTCTTGCGAAGACAGGCTTGACATTCCTCAGAAAGGCGTAGTTGGCTACGAATCTTTCTATGCATCAGATGAAGATGCGCAAGCTGCTTTGGCAGACATGTACGCAAATTTCCTTACTCAAGTGGCCGCTACCGAAGGTATTGATAATCCACAGCAAGTGATGCTTAACTATGCATCTGATGATATTCTTGCTGCTGGTGGTAGCTTTGATGACCACAAACCATTCCGCAATTTCTGCGAGTTTAACTACGATGCAGGAAATTCTACTTTGCAATCAGCATACCAAAGATATTATTTCTCAATCTATCATTGCAACCTTGTAATCTCTAACTTTACCAATGAAAATGCTGAAGCTAAAGAGCCTAAATTCACAAGTGCATTTACAAAACAAGCAGTTGCAGAAGCTCGCGTTTTGCGTGCATATCTTCACATGATGACTGCACTCTCTTGGGACAGACCACCGCTTGTTGACCGTCTTCTTAATCCCGATGAGAGCCCAACAAATGCAGAAAGTCAGAAACAAATTCTTGATTGGGTTATTGCTGAGTGCGAGAAAGCCATTTCTTCTGGTTCACTTCCAGTTAGACAAAGTACAAGCGATAAAGATGCCACTGCTCGTATGAGCGTTGGTTTTGCACAGTTCGTAGCAGGTAAAGCAGCAATGTTTAACGATGATCCTGCGACAGCTCGCAAATATTTGGGTGACCTTATTAATTCAGGTAAATATGCACTAGTTCCATCAGAGGATTATTGGACTAACTTCCACATAGCTGGTGATGGTAGCTGCGAAAAGATATTTGAACCGAATTTCCTTGAGGATCCTGCTTTCACTAATAGTGCTTGGGGCTCAGGTACTCCAATTCAGCGCGGCCGTTGGATGGTTGCAAACGTATTTTGCTGGCGTACAGACGCATTGGCTTCATCTCCAATGGTTCACATCGGTATATCTGGTTGGAATGGTGGTGCAATTCAAGAAGACTTTGCACAGAAATTCCTCGAGCATGATGGTGATTCTCCACGTCGTAGAGCTTGCTTCCTCACTGGTGATGAGTGGCTTTATGAAATGGATTGGAATGCTTCAGAAGCTACTACTTTGGCAGAAAAGAAAGTTGATAGATTGCGTGGTATAACTTCTGCTAATGGTATTTTCAGCCATGGTCCATACTTTGAGTGGAAACATATGGTTTTCATCAATCCTCCACAAATCCTCACAGGTGGCAAATCTTATCCTTCAGATAACGTATCTGGTCTTGGCGCAGGCTCTAACCAGAAAAACTTCAACTTAGCTCGTTATGCAGAAGCTCTCCTTCTTTATGCTGAGGCTTGCATTGGTTCATCAGACGAGGCTAAAGGTCTTGCTGCTCTCCAAGCAATTCAAGAGCGTTCAGGTTCAGGAAAGATTAGCTCTACGCTTACTTTCCAAGATGTTATGGAAGAAAAGCAATATGAAATGTGGTTTGAAAGCTGCCGTTTTCTTGATTTAATTCGTTGGAGCAAACAGGGTAAAGTAGACCTCGATGCAATTTTTAACAAATCAGGAATCCACCAAAGAGTACCTACAGTTTATGATGCTATGTTCTCTAAGGAGGAATCAGAGCACAGATTGTATACTAGCTATTCTGCTGTTCCTGATAAATCTGACTTTATTGTTGGAAAACATGAATACTATCCATTCCCAAGTACTTTTGTTGCTGCTAACCCAGAACTTCACCAGATTAATGGTTGGGCTACAGCAGAATAATCTCCTGAGCTTTAATGTAATAAATTATGATAATAACCCTAGTTAGTAGTTAGTCGTATTTTTTAGAGGGGAGGGGAGGGTAATTGGCTTCGGTCAATTACCCTCCTATTTTTTTAATATTTAATTATTAAAAAAAAGCCAACGAAATTTTCGTTGACTTTAATAATGTAGCGGGACCCAGGATTGAACTGGGGACCTCATGATTATGAATCATGCGCTCTAACCAGCTGAGCTATCCCGCCATTTTGAATCCGCAAAATGCGGATTGCAAAAGTAGGTAAAATTGTGAAATATGCAAAATTAATATGCAGTTAACACTAATTCTTATCATAAGCTGCCAAGTCCAATAAACCATGGCCTGACAAGTTAAACAGGATAGTTTTGGCTTCTCCGCTTTCTTTACATTTATTAGCCTCGCGAATGGCACCGGCTATAGCATGTCCACTCTCTGGTGCAGGAATAATACCTTCACAACGAGAAAACAGCATGCAGCTTTTCATCAATTCCTCTTCATCAACATCTATTGCTCTGACAATGCCATCTTTGTAAAGTTGACTCATAATACT
>JAAZCF010000200.1 GCA_012513425.1 Bacteroidales bacterium | reverse complement strand
GTTGGCCCATATTTCAAAGAAGGTTTTGCACCAATGGATGTTGTGCTAGAAAAACTCCACGACAGGGCTGCCCCTCGCGGCACAGGCCATGCAAAAGTTGGTGGTAACTATGCTGCCAGCATTAAAGCAGGAGCTGATGCACACCACAAAGGTTTCTCTAATGAGTTGTATCTCGATGCAGCTGAACAGAAATACATTGACGAATTTGGCGCTGCAAACTTTTTTGGAATTAAAAATGGCACCTATGTAACTCCGGATTCAAATTCAGTTCTAGGTTCAATCACCAACAAGAGCCTTCGTGCTTTGGCAAAAGACCTTGGTCTTGAGGTCGAAAATCGCAAGATTGAGTATGAAAAGGAGATTGGTACCTTTGAAGAAATCGGTGCTTGCGGCACAGCGGCAGTTATTTCGCCGATAGGTCGTTTGTATGATCCAAACAAAGACATGTGGTATGAGTATGATGCTCCCGGAAAATATAGTACAAAAATGTTCCATATGCTTCAGGATATTCAATACGGCAGAGCCGAAGATGTTCATGGTTGGAACCGTATTATTGAAGGCATCTAGATAGAAAAGCTGTCAATAAAACTACAAGGCGCAGCGGTTAAAGATTTGATAATTATTTGTATTGGTTCTGTAAAGCTTGCGCTTGAATAAAATTTGCAAAAAGGCTGTTCCTTTGCCGGAGCGGCCTTTTGCTCTTTTAATAATTTAAGAGTTTGTTGAGCTACCGCAAGGGCAGGATTAACAATCTCTGCTCTGCCGTCCAATATTTCTTCTATTGACCTTTGCAGGAAAGGGTAATGGGTGCAGCCCAACACAATATGATCTGCTCCTTGATTGAGCATTGGCTCAATATAATTTCTGAGCAGTTTCTTGACGTCTTTAGAGTCGAAATCTGCCTTTTCAACAGCTTCAACAAGACCATCACCGACCCTTTCTATAACCTTCACATCTCCCTTGAAATGGGCAAGAGTGTTGAGGTAAAGTGGACCTTTCAGAGTGCCAGCAGTGGCCAAAACACCCACGACGCCGCTTTTTGAATGAAGCACTGCCGGTTTGATAGCGGGCTCCATTCCTACAAATGGTAGATCAAAATTGGAGCGAAGGTAGCTGATAGCTGCAGCAGTAGCTGTGTTGCAGGCCACAACAATAATATCGGCGCCTTGCTCTATAAGAAAATAAGTGATCTTTGTGGATCGGTCAATAATAAAATCAGTCTTCTTTGGACCATAAGGACAGTTGAGACTATCGCTGAAATAGACATAGCTTTCTTTCGGCATTAATTTAGAAAGCTCTTTAAATACCGAGAGACCGCCTATTCCTGAGTCAAAAATACCAATCATTGAAGTGTTGTTTACATTACAAATGTATGCATTTTTAAATACCTTTGCAGCTTAATATCTATTTCTATGGCACTGATAAGAGAACTACGTGGATTTGTTCCAAAAATAGGGAACAACTGTTTTATTGCAGAAAATGCTTCAATCATTGGAGATGTTACAATAGGAGATGATTGTAGTATATGGTATTCTACCGTGTTGCGAGGCGATGTAAACACCATTAAAATAGGAGACAGAGTCAATATTCAGGATGGGGCAGTTCTACATACTCTCTACAACAACTCAGTTGTTGAAATCGGCAATGATGTGTCGGTTGGGCATAATGCCATTATTCATGGTGCAAAAGTAGGAAATAATGTTCTGGTTGGAATGGGCGCAATTCTTATGGACAATGTTGTAGTTCCTGACAATACGATTATTGCCGCTGGTGCAGTCGTTCTAAGTAATCAGGTTCTGGAACCCGGAATCTATGCTGGTGTTCCGGCCAAAAAAGTAAAGGATGGTTCAGATGCCATTACTCAAGCAGCTTTCAATAATGCTCAAGGTTATTTGAAATACAAAGAGTGGAACAAATAATAATGTCTTTATATTTATATTTTTACCGCGCAAAAGAATCAATTAATTAAATACAAAAAAACAATAGTGAATATTTAATTGATTAATAAAAAATCACACTATTGATATATTTGATGTTATATATTTTTTTTCAAATAATCGAGAATTTTTGATAGATATTGCCTTTGTCAACAGCTGATTATTGAAATTTTTTATCAATTTTTTTGAAAAATTACGTGTAAGAAAATATTAATTGATTCGAACAATTCGAAACCATTGTGTATTAATACAATTACAGATTGTAACAATATTGATTCTATTGCTTACAATCTGTAACTTCTTCATATTTTAGGCTGTTCGGATAGGCAGCAATAATAGCACTAGTAATTGATTGAAATTGAGATTTTTCTCGTACATTTGTAAGCATTATTTGTACTATGCCATGGGATTTTTCTCAACAAATTATTAACAAAATTGATGCCAATTTAATTCAATTATCATATAAACTAAAACAACTAACAGATGAAAAAAATCAGACTTCTAATGACAGCCTTTCTGCTTGTCCTTTCTGTCGGAATCGTATCCGCTCAGAATGTCCAAGTCAAAGGAACTGTTAAAGACGCGGCAAGCGGAGAAAGTATTCCTTTCGTTTCTGTTGTTCTCAAGGGAACAATGACCGGTACTTCCGCAGACTTAGATGGCGCATTTGCCCTTTCAGTACCTTCTGATGGAGTTCTCGTATTTAGTAATATTGGTTACACCAAAATCGAGGTCCCAGTTAGCGGTCGCTCAGTTATTGATGTAACTTTGAGCGAAGATACAGAGTTCCTTGATGATGTTATCGTGATCGCTTATGGTACAGCTACTAAAGAATCTTTCACTGGTTCGGCTTCCATGGTTAAATCAGAAGAAATCAGTAAAAAGATATCTACTAGCGTTACCAGCGCTCTCGCAGGTTCAACTCCAGGTGTGCAACTCATCTCTTCAAGTGGTGACCCTACAAGCAATGGTGGTTCTATCCGCATCCGTGGTATAGGTTCTATGGAAGCAAGCAGTGCTCCTCTTATTGTTCTTGATGGTGTTCCTTTCGAGGGTCAAATTTCAGATATTAACCCTAACGACGTTGAGTCAATGTCAGTTCTTAAAGATGCATCAGCATCTGCTATCTATGGTCACCGTGGTGCCAATGGTGTTGTTCTCATCACTACCAAGAAAGCAAAAGCGGGTGAAGCAACAGTTCGTTTCGACTCACGCTTTGGCTCAAACAGCCGTTTGGTTCCTAATTATGATGTTATTGACAATCCTGCTCAATACTATGAGACATACTACACACTTCTTTACAACTCATACCTATATGCAGGTTATTCTTCAGCTGACTCTTATGCTTATGCAGACAAGACTTTGTTTGACGAAGGCAATGGTGGTCTTGGATATCAAGTATACACTGTTCCAGAAGGAGAGAAATTCATTGGTACAAACTTCAAACTTAATCCTAATGCCACATTAGGTTATACTGATGGTGAATACTACTACACTCCTGACAACTGGTATGACGAAACGTTTCACAATAGTTTCCGTCAAGAGTACAACCTTTCTATCTCAGGTAGCTCTGATAAGTTCAATTACTATGCTTCAGCCGGTTTCCTTGACGATGGCGGTTCAGTTAGCAACTCAAATTACAAACGTTACACAGCTCGTGTAAACACTGATTATCAAGTTAAGCCTTGGTTCAAACTTATCACAAACATGGGCTTCACTCATTCAAATTCTCAAAGTGCTTCATACGATGCTGATACATTTGGTTCATCTGGAAGTATCTTCTACATTACTAATAATATAGGTCCTATTTATCCTTTATACGTTCGTAATGCAGATGGTTCTATTAAAACAGATAATGGTCGCACAATCTATGACTCAAACAACACTAACTTCAAACGCCCAGGCTTTGTAGGTAATGCTGTCCGCGACAATGAAAATGACAAAGACCTCACACTTAGGGATTCATTCACCGGAAAATGGGGCGTTGTCCTTACTCCTATCAAAGGCCTTTCTATTCAAGCTAATGTAGGTTTGACTGCAGACAACTCTCGTAATAATTATTTAGGTTCAATCTTTGGATCGGCAGCTGCCGTTACGCAAGATGGTTATGCTTATGTAAATCACACCCGTTTGTTTACTATCAACCAACAATATTTGGCTGAGTATAAGACTGCCTTCAATGGTTCAGATCATAATTTTGACATCTTGGCAGGTTATGAACAATACAACAATAAGAACCAAGTTCTTTATGGCAGTAATGACCACCTGTTCAATCCAACTATCGGAGAGCTTTCAAATGCTGATGGTACATCTAAGAAAAATGTTAAATCTTACACAAATAGCCACCTTTCTAAAGGTTTCCTTGCTCGTGCCCAATATGACTACCAAGAGAAATATTTCTTCAGCACTTCATATCGTCGTGATGCTTCCAGCTATTTCGCTCCTGGTCACCAATGGGGTAACTTCTATTCAGTAGGTCTTGGTTGGCTTATCTCTGAAGAATACTTCATGATGAACGTAGAGTTTGTTGATCTGCTCAAATTGAAAGCCAGCTATGGTGTTCAAGGTAATGATAACCTCGGCGCATACTATCCATATTCAGATAGTTATGAACACCAATTCAATGAGGAAACAGGTGAATATTCACTTGCTCTCAAATATAAAGGTAATACAGATCTTACTTGGGAAACTTCAAAAGCATTCAACTATGGCCTTGACTTCGAATTACTTAAGGGTTATTTGAATGGATCATTAGAATTGTTCTCTAGAAAAACCGAAGATCTTCTTTATATGAAAGACGTTCCACTATCTGCTGGTAACCCAACTGGTGAAATCCCTGTGAACGTCGGTTCTATCTTAAATAAAGGTTTTGAGTTGACTATTGATGGTAACATCATCAACAACAAAAACTTCTCTTGGACATGGAATGCAAATTTCTCACACTACAAAAACTCTATTGTTGAGCTTGATGAAAGTGTATCAGAGAAAGGTATTCGTGGAGGTAACTTCATTTATGCTATCGGCGGTTCTCTTTACAATGCATACATGCGAAAATATGCCGGTGTTGATCCTGAATCTGGTCAAGCTCTATACTACTACCAAGATAAGGATGAAGATGGCAATTATGTAGGTGAAGAGAAGACTACTTCTGACTTCTCTTTAGCTAATCAATTCGATCTTGGCAGCGTTCTTCCTAAACTATATGGTGGTTTTGGTACATCAATCAGGGTTTACGACTTTGATGCTTCTATTCAGTTATCTTATCAATTAGGTGGTCGTTTTTATGATGGATCTTACCAAGCTTTGATGCACACTCAAAAGAATGCAGGCCAAGCAATGCATAAAGACCAACTGAACGCCTGGACTCCTGAAAATACAGACACTAATGTTCCTCGTTTGGATGGTGACATTCAAGTGGCTCAAACAGCAGTTGACCGTTTCTTGGTTAGCTCAGATTATTTGAGTATCAACAACGTAACTATAGGTTACACTCTTCCTGCTAAACTTTCACGTGCAATATCAATGCAGTCACTTCGCTTGTATGTTGCCGGTGAAAATCTCGCATTATTTACTGCACGTCAAGGTGTTGACCCTCGCGCTTCACTTGGTTTGGGCTCTTATTCATCTGGTTCAGGTCTAAGTACAGGCCGCTATGGTACTATGAGAAACATAACTGCAGGTATCACACTTACATTCTAATTTTAAATCTACGGAAAATGAAAATCAATAAATTTTTAGCTGGAGTACTTGCAACACTTTCTATTGCTGCTTGCTCTGACATTGAAAACGTATTTCCTGAAAGCTCTACAGTGTTGGCTTCGCAGGTTGTAGAGATTAACTCTATTAAACCAGAAAGAGCAAAAGCTTCTTTCAATGGTTTGTTTACTCACCTTGGTACTCCTTGGAAAGGTAAATATGAAAAACCAGATGATTTCCAGTTTTTGATGATGATGTTTTGCAACGACCTTGAAGGAGCGGATGCTTGGATACCTGACAGTGGATATAACTGGTTCAGTGTATGCGGTGAACTTTCATCTCGTAATGCAAACTATCGTAACCCTTACATTCGCTACCAAACCCCTTATGGTTTGATTGCTGATGTTAATATTTTCCTTTCTGGACTTGATAAAGAGACGCAGGATCCTTTAATTATCAATATGATGGCTCAAGCTCGTGCTTTGAGAGCATACGCTTACCTTATGCAGGCTCCTCAGTTCCAATTTGTAACAAAGAAAGATGCTCCATGTATCCCAATTGTTACAGAAGAAACAACAGACTTTACCAATAATCCACGTGCAACAGTTCAACAAGTATATGACTTAATCTTTACTGACCTTAACTATGCAATTGAAAACCTAGAAGGTGCAACTCGTACCTCAAAAATGCAGATTGACCAAAATGTAGCATACGGACTTCGCGCACGCGCCAATCTTGATATGCAGAACTATGCTGAAGCAGCAACTGACGCTGAAAAAGCAGCAGCAGGCTACACTCCAGCTATGATCACCGCTCCTGCTTTCATGAGTCTTAGTGAGACAAACTGGCTTTGGGGTTTTGACTGTACTTCTGATATGACAGTAGGAGATAGGGCATATTCAACACCAAGTTCATGGCTTCGTTCTTTCTCAGGTAATGGTTATTCACCAGCTTGTGCTGTTTACTCTTGTATCAACAATATCCTTTATGACAAGATTCCTTCAACAGATGTTCGTAAAGGTTGGTGGGTAGACGAAAACCTTGAATCTCCACTTATTAAAGATTTGCTTTGGTCTAATGGTCAACCAGTGGCTATCGCTGATGATGGTGGTGATTCAAAACTTCCTTTCATCCCTTATACAAACGTTAAGTTTGGTTGTCTTACAATTGGAACAACTACAAATGATGAAGATTTCCCATTTATGAGAGTAGAGGAGATGATTCTTATCCAAGCTGAAGGTTATGCCAAGAGCGGCAATGAAGGCAAAGCAAAGCAGATTCTTAACGATTTTGTGAAGACTTATCGCGATCCTGCTTATGATTGCGACGCTACCGGTCTTTCACTTGCTGATGAGATTTGGAAACAACGTCGTATTGAGCTTTGGGGCGAAGGCTTCGGTGCTCTTGATATCAAGCGTCTAGGTAAACCACTTGTTCGTTTTCACGATGATAAGAGTAGTTTTCCTGATGCATTCCGTTTCAATTTGTCAAATGATGATGGTTGGATGCTTATGAGATTTCCTCAGGGTGAGATGAATACCAATTTCGGTATTATTGACAATTCAGATGGTCACATTCCTTCAATGGGCCAAAACGCTGAATTAAAAGATGGTGTTACCGACTAATCACTAAAAATATTTAATTATGAAAAAAATAAGTAAACTTTTATTTTCGCTTGTAGCGTTGTTGTCTATCGCTGTGGCTTGTGAGCAGAAGGTAGATAACTATGTGATTGGTGAACCAGATGTAGACGGATGCTATGGAGTATTTTTCCCAGCTCAAGAGACTGCAGGCAGTCATGCAATCGACCCAGCAGATCCAACAAGCACAACATTTACTGTATCTCGTAAAAATTCGTCTGGTGCTATCACAGTTCCTGTTGATGTCGTTGACGAATCAGGTATCTTTACTGTAGGTACACTTTCTTTTGCTGATGGTCAATCTGAAACTACTTTGGATGTATCGTTTTCATCTGCTGAAGTTGGTGTTAAGTATTCTCTTGAGCTTTACATTAGCGATCCACAATATGCTTCAAAATACAATGATACAGATCCATGGTTGAAATACGATGTGACTCGTGAAAAATGGAATGACCTTGGAAAAGGTACATGGTATGAAAATGGTTATTTTACATTCGATGCTCCAGAGAAGGTTACTATCCTTCAAAACGACAACAATAAAAATCTCTTCCGCGCTGTATTGACTTCAGAAGTTGATGGCGAGCCATATTATGTATATTCTGAAGGACAAGATAATTATTTCGAATTCCAAGTTTTAAAACCTGGTCAAACAATAAGAAACACAAAGATTACACAATCTGATTTGGTTTTTTTCCAAACTTATGAAACAGGCTATGTAAACACAAGTTATGGCTTGACAATTTGGTTTATGCATCCTTCTTCATTTACAAGTCTGAATTCAGAGTCTAATTTCTTGCACAATAAAGTTCTCCAATATCAAGATAATGGTCTTCCTGCAGGAGTTCAAATTGCTCCATACTACTATATGAATGGCCTTGGTGGTTACAATTATACTCAAGATGATAATGTTATTACTATTATTTTCCCAGGTGCAGTATTGGTAGATTATAGTATTGAAGCTACACCAGGATTAACTACTGACGGAGTTACTCCTATTGCTTTCAATCTTGGAACTGATGTTGCTTCTGTAAAATATGCAGTCTTTGATCAGGAGCTTAATGTTGTTCAATTAGAAAGAGCTGTATCTCAAATTGCTGAAGGCGAAATTGAAGCCGAAGAGCTTGATATGAATACAAAAATAGCAGGTATTCAATGCGACCAAACAGGTGAATATTTCCTTGTAGCTGCTGCATTTGCTGCTGACAGCACACTTCAAGGCTCGACTACTACTTCTTTCACTTATGTAGACAGCGAAGATCCACGTCCTGTTGATGTGACTATCGGACTTGAAACGCCTAGTGCTAGATGGGAAAAAGATGATTATGATTCAAACAATGCACTAGAGTACTTCGTTTATGGTAGTGATTTGAAAGACGTGAAAGTGGCTATTTATAAATCATCTGAATATAGCCCACAGCTTATTGATGAAGAAGAATCTGTTTCTGATGATGTATTAGCCATCATCAATGAAGATATCTACTCTGGTATTTATGAAGCAGAAGCAGGTACAGAATATACAATGATTGTATATGCAACTAATGGTTATGAAAGTGTTTATAAATCAGCAACATTAGCAACTACAGGTGAAGGTATTGTATGGAAATCATTAGGAAACGCTGCATACACTGATGATCTTGTTTCATCATTGTTTGGTGCTGATAATGTTACATATGATGTTGAGATTCAAGAACTTGATGGCGAGGAAGGTATCTATCGTTTAGTAAATCCTTACGGCGAAATTTATCCTTATAATGCACCTGGTGATTACGATGATTTACGTAATTATTTCTTCGTGATTGACGCATCAAAACCAGATTCAGTTATTTTCGATCAACAAAGTCTCGGTCTTGATTGGAGCTATGGTACAATGGAAGTAATCAGCAAAGCTCAATATTATCTTAACAAGAAAAAACCCGAACTAGCGGCTCCATATTATGGTAAGTTGAAAGATGGCGTGATTACATTTGGACCTAAGTCTATTATTTTATTTGACGATGAGAGTTCTTACGAAGTGAACTCTAATGGTG
>JAAZCF010000199.1 GCA_012513425.1 Bacteroidales bacterium | reverse complement strand
ATAAACAAAGCCGAGCCGATTTCTTCTTCTATTTGGGCAATATGCTTAGAAACAGCAGGCTGGCTTATGCCTGTGATTCGGGCGGCTTCACTGAAGCTAAGAGTTTCTGCAACAGCACAGAATACCTGTAGTCTTTTATCGGTCATAAACACAAAAGTATCTAAAATCTTCTAAATTTGTTAAAATTTTGTAGTTATTAGCTAATTTATGCGTCTAATAAAATATCAAAAGATTAATATCATATAGATGAAAAAAATTACTTTTTTATTTGCGTTGTTGCTTGTGGCCATTGTATCTTATGCCCAAGTAAATATCCAAGCTTCTTTGCAGCGTGATCCTGCAATCAAGTATGGTACTCTTGCTAATGGCATGAGATACTATATCCTTCATAATGAAAAACCAGCTCAGAGAGCCGAGTTCTATCTTTTTACTGATGTTGGTGCGCTTCAGGAAACTCCAGCCCAGGACGGCCTCGCTCACTTTATGGAACATATGTGCCTTAATGGTACCAAAAATTTACCTGGGAAAAGCATGATAAGTTATTTTGAGAGCATCGGTGCTAGTTTTGGCGGAAACATAAATGCTTCTACCGGAGTTGAGCAAACCATGTATATGCTTAATAATATTCCAACAATCCGCGAAGGTATTATAGACACAGCCCTATTGGTGATGCATGACTATGCAGCATTTGTTACCAATGATCCCGCAGAGATTGATGCTGAGCGAGGAGTCATTGTAGAAGAATGGCGAACACGCCGCACTGCTGATTGGAGAATGCATGAGCAAGAAATCAAATATCTTTATAAAGGTTCAAAATATGAAACAACTACAATTATTGGCTCAAAGGAGAATCTTGAAAACTTTCCTGCCAGTGAATTGGTAGATTTCTACAAAACATGGTACCGTCCCGATTTGCAAGCAGTAGTAGTTGTTGGTGATATTGATCCTGAGGCTATATGTGCCAAGTTGGAGGCTCTTTTCAAAGATATTCCTGCACAGCCAAATGCAAAGCAGAAAGATGTTCATGAAGTACCAGGAAATACAGAGCCTATCGTTGGCATAATTACTGACCCAGAGTGCAGAACAACTTCAATCTCAATGTATGTAAAGAATTCTCCTCTTCCAAAAGAATATAATTCAATGGGAATTGGTGCAATGAGCGACCTTTTGAAAACATTTATCGGAATGATGTTTAACGAAAGACTCTTGGACATTACCCTTCAGCCTGATGCGCCCTTCTTTGAAGCAAGTATAGGCTTTACCCGTGCGGCAAACACTTTAGAACCACTCGAACTCATTGCAGCTTCAAAAGAAGGCGAAATCATCCCTGCTTTTACAGCTGTTCTTTCAGAATTTGAGAAAGCAAAACGATTCGGCTTCAATGTAGATGAATTTGACCGTGCAAAAACATCATTGCTCAATAGTTATGAGCGCTCAGCCAATAATGCCCAAAGCCGAGATAATGCAGATTTCATCAACGGAATAGCAACAGAGTTCTATTATGGATTCACAATGATGCACCCTCAGTATGCCTTTGAGTTGACAAAGGGACTTATTGATATGCTTTCTGTGAATGATATCAACCAGGTTCTGTCGCAATTGAACTACAATCAAAATGTAGTTTTGCTTTATAAAGCTCCCGAGAAAGATGGTTTGACTCATCCAAGCGAAGCTGATTTGACAGCAGTGTTGCAGACAGTTGCCAATTCAGAAATGGAAAACAATTCCGGAGAAGCAATTGCAAAAGAGTTGATGGACTCTTCATCTCTAGTAGGATCGAAAGTAATAAAGACAGAAGCAGGCGCATTTGGTTCGACTGTTTGGACTCTTAGCAATGGTT
>JAAZCF010000198.1 GCA_012513425.1 Bacteroidales bacterium | reverse complement strand
CCGCGTATGAACGATATCTTTATCAAATTAGTCAGTGAACAAAAATAATAAACTATGAACTTAAGTAAAATTGGCTTGATAATAGGCCGTGAATATTCTGTAAGAGTCAAGAAAAAATCTTTTATCCTGGTTACTATTATTACTCCTATCTTGATGGCTCTGTTGATAGTAGTTCCATCGTTGATCATGCTATACAATGGCGAAGACCAACAGACAGTAATGATTGTAGACCGTTCAGGTCTGCTGCCTCCTTATTTCCAGACAAACGAATCAACAGCTTATGAGTTTTCTGATGCCGATGTAGATTTTGACAGACTCAAGAGCGACTATGATAATCTGTCTATAAATGCTTTGGTTGTCGTGTCAGAGCTTGATAGCCTGAATAATGTGGATGTGATAGCATATAGTAAAGAGCCAATCAGTCTGGATATGAAGCAAAATCTCTCTAGTACCATAGCAACTGCGTTGAGAGACTATAAACTCAGTCTTTACGACATAGAAAATATTGATGAAATTATGCAAAAAGTGGAGAGTGATGTAGTTATTGATGCTTTGACTCTTACTGAGGATGGTGGAGAAAAAGAGGATAGTGTGGAAATATATATGATTCTTTCATACATCATGAGTTTCCTTATTTACATGTTTACTTTCATGTTTGGCTCAATGGTAATGCGAGGCGTTATTGAAGAAAAGACCAACCGAATAGTAGAGGTAATAGTCTCTTCTGTAAGCGCTTTTGAATTGATGATGGGCAAAATTATCGGTGTAGCCGGCGTGGCTATTACTCAATTCCTTATCTGGGTTGTGCTTACAATCTCTCTTGTCTTGGGTGCAGGAATCATATTTGGTGCAGATTTGCTTTCAGGGGCGGCAAATATTTCTGATGTTGCCGGCGCTACTGCAGTGTCTGCCTCGGATGCCACAGGAATATTGGCAAGTCTTTCAAGTATTGATGTGCCGTATATCCTTGGCTGTTTTCTCATTTTCTTTTTATTAGGCTACTTGTTGTATGCATCAATGTTTGCTGCTGTTGGTTCTGCTGTGGATAATGAGGCTGATACCAATCAACTATCCATGCCTATTACTATTCCATTGATGGTAGGCTTGTTTAAATGCTTCACACCTTTCAACACCCAAGCAGCACATTGTCAGTGTGGGCTTCTATGATTCCGTTCACCTCTCCAATGGTGATGTTGGCTCGAATTCCTTTCGGAGTTGTACCGGCTTGGCAGTTGATTTTGTCGATTTCCTTATTGGCTATTACTTTCGTGTTCATTACTTACTTTTCTGCAAAGATATACAGAGTGGGCATTTTGATGTATGGTAAAAAAGCCAGCTTTAAAGATTTGTATAAATGGATTAAATCTAAAAAATAGAGATGAAGAAATTATTATTTTTAACTGCAACTATTCTTCTTTTAGCTGCATGTTCACCTTCTCCAAAAGAATTCCAATATAGTTGGGAATACCACTATATGGATTCGACATATGAAGAGGGAGAAGACTTGACTGCTGCGCAAATTATTACAAAATATCAACCTATGTTGGCTGATTTAATGGAAATTATCGGTTATACCGATAGAGTTATCAAAAAAGAAAGCGGAGCTGAAAGCGAGCTTTCAAACTTTGCGGCAGATGCTATGAGAATTATTGCCGAAACGAGCATAAACGAGCCTGTCCAAGTTGGTCTTACTAATTATGGTGGCATTCGTACTGATATGCCGAAAGGGGATGTCAGAGTTTATGATATTTATTCAATTTTTCCTTTCAATAATAAAGTAGTCATTTGTAAGGTCAAAGGATCAAATTTGAAAATATTTTTAGATAAGATGGCAGAAAAAGGCCGCATGGAATGCCTAAGTGGTGTTGAATTGGTTGTTGACAACAAAAAATTGACAAAATGCTATGTAGCTGGAAAGCCTATTGATGATAATGCTATATACAATTTTGCAGTAAATGATTTTCTTCTCGAAGGAGGCGACGGCGTTAGCCTGGGTTCGATCTCAGAAAGTATGGTAAATACCGAAGTGATAATGAGAGATGGTATTGTCGATTATATTAAAGATTTGACAGCTGCAGGCCAAAAAATTGATCCAAAGAAAGATGGCCGAATTGTAATTATTAACAACGAAATGAGATAAGCCTTATGAAAAAGTTTTTTATCACAGCAATAATTTGCTTATTGGCTCTTCAAGGGGCACAAGCTCAACGATTGGTAATTCTTCATACTAATGATACTCACAGCCAGATTGAGCCTATCCGTTTCGGCAGAAATGACGATAGGGGTGGGGTACATCGTCGCCTGCAGTTTATCAACGAGGCCAGAACAAAATATGGTAAAAATAAAGTCTTATTACTTGATGCCGGTGATTATAATCAAGGGACTCCTTATTTTACAGTAGCAAAAGGCGAATTGGAACTTGAATTAATGAATGCTTTAGGCTATGATGTTGTTGCAATGGGCAACCACGAAT
>JAAZCF010000197.1 GCA_012513425.1 Bacteroidales bacterium | reverse complement strand
GTGTAGCCTCATCCATATATGGTGTTGACACTATTATGGTTATCCCTTCTGCCTTAAGTTTTTTAAGCATATCCCAAAATTCTTTACGAGACACAGGGTCCACACCTGTAGTAGGCTCATCGAGAAACAGCACACAGGGCTTGTGAATCAACGCACAACACAATGCCAATTTTTGCTTCATGCCACCTGATAGATTGCCTGCACGACGTGTTTTGAAGGGTTCGATCTGCTTGTATATATCTTCAACCAAATAAGAATTTTCTTTTATTGTAGTATTGAATATTGTGGCGAAGAACTCCAGATTTTCCTCAACGCTCAAGTCTTGATAAAGTGAAAATCGCCCTGGCATGTAGCCAATGATATTGCGAATATGCTTATAATCTTTCACAACATCCAAACCCTCAACTCTTGCGGTGCCGCTGTCTGCCAACAAAAGAGTTGTGAGGATACGGAAAAGCGAGGTTTTGCCGGCTCCGTCAGGGCCAATAATGCAATAAATTTCCCCTTTATTGACCTCAAAACTCAAGTCATGCAGAGCTTGTACACTGCCATACGACATGTTCAGGTGATCTGCTTTTACTGAAATCATAGCAATCGTCCGTTTATAGTTTTATCTCTCCATACATTCCACGCTTTATCAAACCATCGTTCTTTACGGCAATTTTTACTGCATAAACAAGGTTTGCTCGTTCGTCACGTGTCTGTATTGTCTTTGGAGTAAATTCCGCTTGGTCAGAAATCCATTCAACCGTTCCTTGATATTCTTTGCGGTCTTTCTTTCCTTGATCGGAATATACTTTGACCATCTGCCCTATTTCCAAGGTAGTGAGTTGGTCGGCAGTTATGTAGACGCGCAAAATCATATTATCCAAATCCCCAACCTTGAACAATGGACGCCCCTGAGTAGACAATTCTCCCTGCTGTGCATATTTTGTCAGCACAACGCCATTTATCGGGCTTGATATGATATTGTTTAGTATTTGGTCATCTATTTGAGCAATTTGGGCTTTCAAAGGGTCTATCTGCGCCAGCAAGCCTTTTGTTTGGGTATTAAGTTGGGAGCTTGTTGCTTTCAGCTGTTTATTGAGAAGGGCCACTTGTGAGACGCAATCATCGTATAGTTTTTGCGTTGCCGAGCCGCTTGCAATCAACCGTTCGGTTCTCTCTTTTTCTTTATTGGCTTTGGCAAGTTGTTCCTCAAGAACGGCAATTTGAACGGTGGCATCAGGAAGTTGTGCCGAAATTGCCTTAATCGAAGCTCGCAGTTGCACCTTTTTTAAGTATAGCTGAGTAGTATCAATGTATCCGATCTGAATGTTTGCATCAAGACGTTGCCCCTCTTTTATTTCAAACTGTTTCAATTCACCAACACCTTTTGATGACACAAGCACTTCGGTAGTTTCAAATACTCCTGAAGCATCGTACTCTTTTGTCCCATATCCGCAAGAAGTAACAAGTGCCACAAACACTACTATTAATATTTTACTTGATTTCATATCCTTATTCGTTTCTTTAATTATTACCAGTTAATGAATTATAGTTAATTATCGCCTGAATGAGCTGGATCTCATGCAGTTTTTGAGACAACTCTGCCTGATTTTCAGCATTAAACTCCGTGATGTAATCTTGCGATGTGCTTACTCCATTAAGCATCTTCTCTTGCTCAGAAATAGTAATTTGCCTATGCTTTTCTACGATAGCCTTATCTGATTCTATTAATTCTCTATATTTCTCGATTTCTGATATTTGATTGACTATTTGCGCTCTATTGTTTCTAGTAAAATCTTCCTGCTGTTGGTCAATAAGGCTCTCTT
This sequence comes from Bacteroidales bacterium, assembly GCA_012513425.1. GTDB lineage: Bacteria > Bacteroidota > Bacteroidia > Bacteroidales > UBA932 > Equibacterium. Next base: position 4,907 of record JAAZCF010000197.1, on the reverse strand, counting down.
GCGAAGCAATCACCATTTTATCGTGCCGAGTTGCCGTCCACTTAGTCAACGGCAGTGTTAGTCGAGCCCCGACAACGAAATACGAATCAAAATTGGGTGACAACATATTAAGCCCCGGACGGCCATATCCTCCTTGAGCAAATGCCGATATCTTGGGCATGTTTTTGGTGTTGAGCATTGCGCTTGTCGCCGCCATACTTGCACGTTGAGCCGAAAACAATCCATATTCTGGGCGTTTTGAATCCAGCCCGTAATTAACATAAGTCACTTGCGGAACTTCAAACTGTGCAGACTCGTTAATATTTTCTCCCAAAAGCGCCGACAACTGTTCGATGAGCGCCTTGCGATTATAACGAGCCTCTATAAGGCGTTGCTCTATCTTCAACTGCTCTACTTCCAACATATCGACATTACTTTTCATGACAACCCCATTTGCCAATCTTTCGCGCATCTGGGTAATATTTCCAGTCATAGTATGATTCTGCGACTCAATAAGGCTTATATTGTCTTCCATTAACAGAATGCCCAAATAGATAGAGCTGACTCTGTCTTTCAGATTAGACTGTGACAGATCTATCTTACTATTTTCTATATCGAGATTCTTTCTATAAACCTCCTTTTGATTGGCTATATAGCCACCGTCCCATATCAATTGCTGTAAATCAATCGTCGCCTTATACTGGTCCTTAGGCAATGTCGGAATAGTAATATTTGGCAGAGTTATGGGCAGCGCTGTTACATCGGACTGATATGTTGCTTGGGCATTCAAGTCTGCCTGCGGCAAATAATTCGAGCCGACTGATTTGATATTAGCACTCGCAATATCATTCTGCAGCATGCGCTGAGCAGAGATTGTCGAGTAATCTATTGCCTTCGCATAACACATATCAAGCGTGAAAGACTGCGATTTCGCCTCGGCGGCCAAAACCGATATCAGAAGCAGAAAAAATATTATTCGTTTCATATTAATATGTTTTAAGCCTTAATTGCATCTATTACAAATCTGGCAATGTTTCGATTCTGCTCTTTGAGTATATCGTCACATTTAAAGCCCACAGTAGTGGTAACACACTCAATCAGCGGATGCGCCAAAAATGGGAATGCGCACAGAGCCTCAATGTTAATTATTATGGTAAATGGGTCTACCTTTTTGATAACTCCGTTTTGGTACTCTTGGTCAAACTTTTTCTGTATAGTATCTATCATTCTATTAAGATCCTGCCGTTCTTTAACCTTAAGCACCATTCGTTCCGGATTGTGCGACAATTCTGCAAATATAAAATTAGGAATAGCAGGAATTTTTGCAAGACTGGCCGAGTATACCTCAACAAAATTTTCAATTATTTCAAAGAGCGATTTTGAAAAATCGATAGTTTTTAATTGTCCATACATCGCATCAAAAACTCTGTCAAAAATGAGATCAAATAACTGCTTCTTTGAGCGAAAATAGTAGTTAGTCATAGATAGCGCCGTGTTGGCTTCTGTGGCAATGTCCTTCATCGTCGCAGCCTTAAATCCCTTTGCGATAAACACTTTGGTTGCAGCATCAATGATTTGCTGCTCTGCTTCTGTTCTCGAATCCATATTTCAAACGTTTATTTCGAATATTCATTCGAATTAAACTATTATTTTTGAAAGTTCAAACCTTTTATTTAAATAATGGTACCTTTGTTGTATACAATGCTTTCATTTTTTGAGACAAAAGAAGAAGGGTGCTTTCTAATTTCGGAAGACTGGTAAAAGTGTTGAATTTTAAGCGTATAAAGGAGTCAAATCCATTGAGGAAGAGTAATATTATAGAGTCATATAAATGATAAATTACATACTTAAAATGATGCCCATGAGTTTAGCTAAGTGGTATCGCTCTAGTTTTTGGTTGAAAAATGAGAAAGTTTTGCTAAATTAGCTTATTCGAACAATTAGAGAACATGATATTCTTTATTATAAGAATTATAAAAGCTGATAATGACTAATATTTCATAATGATTATGGAACATAAACAAAGTAAGAGAATTCAGACTTCTGTTCTGAATGGTATTGAAAAGAAGGCTCTTGTAGCTATTGCCAATAGACTACCTTTATGGGTAACCTCAGATATGCTTACCTTAATTGGCACAATCGGAGCTGTAATTATTGCAGTAGGATATTTGCTATCCAGCTATGATATCAATTTTTTGTGGTTGGCCTCTTTCGGTTTATTAGTTAATTGGTATGGAGATTCTCTTGATGGAACGCTTGCCAGAGTCCGGAATATCCAAAGACCTGTGTATGGATTCTTCATTGACCATATGATGGACTGCTTTAATGAAACGATCATGTTTGTTGGAATTGGTCTATCTCCGCTGCTAGATTTAAGACTTTCTCTTTTGGTATTAGTATTCTATCTGCTTCTTTCTGTTTATGTTTATATAAGTTCTCAATTGAAGTGTGAATTCAAGCTGACTTATGCAAAAATGGGACCTACAGAATTTCGTGCACTTGTAATCATTGTTAATACATTAGTGATGTATGTCACCCCATTAAGGGAGTTTTCCGCTGAGCTTTCAGTTTTTGGAGCGGTGCATGAATTTACTATTTTCGACATAGTGGCTGTCCTCTTGATAGTGCTTTTGGCCATTCTTCTATTAGTCAGTTTCATTCACGACGCTCGTGAATATGCCAAAATAGATCCTCCTAAAAAAAATGACCCATCAGATAAATAAAGATATACTGAAGAAATTCTCCGAGTTTTTTGTAAGCAGATTTTTGGGCACAGGGGTTGATACCGCTGTGCTTTGGGTTTGCGGACAATATTTTTTCAAGGGATATTGGGGTCAGTATTGGCTGTCGCCGCTCATCTCTTTCGAGTTGGCTACTTTTGTCAATTTTCTCACTTCTTATTTCTGGATTTGGCGTTCTCGTGTCAAAGAAGATAAGGGTAAGAGTAGTTTTTCTTATTTATTTGTATTTTTCAATGTAGCTTGCATTGCAGGATTCCTTATCAAAATGGTTTTTTTACTGTTGTTCGAAAGTATCTTCGGCTTCAGTGCTGTAATATGTAACCTCCTTGCTCTTTGCATTTCAGGTATTTTTAATTTCATCCTTTCTGAGTCTATGATTTTCAGGAAAAAGTATCCCGAGCCTGAGCATCCTCTTTTGAGCATCGAAGAATTTACAAATTCCGGAGCGTTTTTTAGCAGCAGCTGGGGATATCTTATCGGACGCTTTTTGATGGATGCCACCGGATTATCTCGTCTTAACAGGCTTTATGACAAAGTATCGTCGTATCGCGGAACGGAGTGTGCACACAAAACTCTCGAACTGATGGGATGTCGCTATGAAATAATAAATGCTCATAAGCTTGATAGCCTGCCTGAAGGAGCCTTTATCACAATTAGCAACCACCCTTACGGGGCACTGGACGGACTTATTCTCACAGACATGATAGGTGGAAGACGTAACGATTACGGCATCATGGTCAATAGCATACTCGCTCGAGCAAAGTCGATGGAGGGCACTTTTATCACTGTCACACCCACTACTACTGAAAAAAAAGCGGCAGATAGCACAACTCTTAAAGGGATTAGAAATGTCATTATACATCTTAAGCAGGGGCATCCGTTAGGTGTTTTCCCTTCAGGTGCAGTATCTGATTTTATATTAAAGACGCGTTCACTTCGAGATCGCGAATGGCAGCCAAGTATTCTGAAACTGATTCAACGCGCCGCTGTTCCTATCGTTCCTATTTTTTTCCCTGATAGAAATTCACGTTTTTTTTATTTTCTGGGGTTGATAAGCTGGAAAATTAGGCTTCTGCGCCTACCACAAGAATTCTTTAATAAAAACACTAAGATTCACCATGTAGTGATTGGGGAGACAATCTCAGTGGAAGAGCAAGCTAAATATTCTGATTTGTCTGCTTATGGCAAACTCCTTAGAGAAAGTGTTTACGGGAAAAAAGGTGATTAAAGAGCGGAAAACGGGGTTCGAACCCGCGACCTTCGGCTTGGGAAGCCGACGCTCTACCAACTGAGCTATTTCCGCAAAACGATAGGCAAATGTAGCCTTTTATTGCGAGATATTCAATGGAAAATTGTATTTTTACGAGTTAGCAACAAATAGAAAAACATATCAAATAAATATGCTCAATCATCAAACCGTATTAAAAACCTTTGAAAGGCAATTCGGACACACTAACTGCAAACTATATACTGCACCTGGCAGAATTAACCTAATAGGTGAACACACAGACTATAATGGAGGCTTTGTGATGCCTGCTGCCATTGACAAATGCATCTCCGTTGCCATTTGCAAAAACGACACTAACATTATAAGAGTTTACTCCATGGACTACAAAAAGCTTGTGACAATGGATATTTATTCGCCAAAGCCGACCGAATTATGGGCCTGTTACGTCTATGGAGTAGTCTCAGAGATGAAAGCGAGTGGCGCAGCTACAGAAGGCTTTGACTGCGTATTTGGGGGAGATATTCCACTGGGAGCCGGTATTTCATCTTCCGCCGCCTTGGAGTCTGCTTTTGGCTTCGCCATAAATGACCTTTTCAAGTTCGGATTTAGTCGTGTCGATCTTGCAAAAATCGGCCAAATGACCGAACATAACTACATCGGAGTTCTCTGCGGCATCATGGATCAATTTGCATCAATATTCGGTAAAGCCAACCATGTCATTTGCCTAGACTGTCGCAGTCTAAAATACAAAAGATTCATTTTCAACCCACGAGGATACAAAATTGTTTTGATTGACACAATGGTTAAGCACAGCCTTGCCTCATCGGAATACAATGTCCGACGCGCACAATGCGAAGAAGGAGTGGCTATTATTAGTAAAGACCACCCGGAAGTCAAATTATTAAGAGATGTTAGTCCGAAAATGATTGAAAGTTACAAAAGCAAACTTGACCCTATAG
>JAAZCF010000196.1 GCA_012513425.1 Bacteroidales bacterium | reverse complement strand
CCTGCCGTTTGGCATCCAGTTCCGCCGGCGTATCGAAGGCGATATAAGCCAGGCCATCATTCAACAGCCGGTCTACATATTCTTTGTAAATTGTTTTTCTTTCACTCTGACGATAAGGAGCATGAGGTCCACCTTCACGAATACCTTCGTCAATTTTGATTCCACACCACTCCAGAGCCTCCATAATGTACTCTTCAGCTCCTGGTACAAATCTTTGAGAGTCGGTGTCTTCAATGCGAAGCAGAAAGTCTCCGCCATGGTTTTTGGCAAATAGGTAATTATAAAGAGCTGTGCGAACGCCTCCAATATGAAGGGCACCTGTTGGACTTGGGGCAAAACGAACCCTTACGCGCCTGTTATCTGACATAGAAATAGATTTTGTATGATATATTAACAAAAAAACTGCCCGAAAGCAGTTTCATTTGTACTCGATAGGAGAATCGAACTCCTATTTAGAGATTGAGAATCTCTTGTCCTAACCGTTAGACGAATCGAGCCTTTCGACGTGGGCGCGAAGATACAAAGGATTTTTGTGTTTTCCGCGCCCATACGTTAAAATTCTTTATTTTGTTTCAAATTTTCGCAATAAGCGTCAACTTTTTGTAGTTGTTGAGGGATATTTATTCTTTGTGGACACTCCTCTACGCACTTTCTACAACCGATGCAATGATTAGCTTGTCTTAAATTTTCTACTGCTCTGTCATAGCCAATTAAAAATTCTTTTCTTGCTGCTTTATAATTTGAATCAACGGATGAAAGAAGTATTTTTCCAGAGTTTACACATTTGTTGTAGTATAGAAGAATGCTTGGAATATCGATACCGTAAGGGCAAGGCATGCAATATTTGCAATCATTGCATGGAATTAATTGCAAACTGCGATAGTTGCTGGCAACTTCCATCAAAAAGTCATGTTCTTCTGAAGTAATTGGCTCTAACGGGCTATATGTAAGAAGGTTATCCTGCAAATGTTCCATATAGGTCATACCACTTAGTACAGTAAGGACTTTTGCAGGTGAACCAGCAAAACGGAAAGCCCAACTAGCTATACTATCCCCAGGTCTACGTTCTTTCATCTGAGATACTATGTAATCATTTACAGAAGACAGACGACCACCTAACAATGGTTCCATAATAACTACTGAGATGTCATGAGCTTCAAGAACTTCGTATAGATGCTTTGCATCGTTCGGACCTTCCCAATCTATATAATTGAGCTGAATTTGGACAAAGTCCCAATGATATGTATCTGTTAACGCAACCAATTCATCGAAATTGCTGGAACGTCCATGGAAAGAAAAGCCAAGATTGCGAATACGGCCGGCCTCTCTCTCTTTTAAAATAAAATCCATGACCCCATTGTTGATAAATCGACGATTGAAGGTAGCCATATCGCCAAAACTGTGCAACAAATAGTAATCAATATAGTCTACTTTGAGGTTCTCAAATGATTGATGATACATGTCAACTGCCACTTGATAACTGTCATTACTCATATTTGACAATTTGGTGGCCACAAAATATTTATCTCTTGGATGACGACCAAGCGCAATACCTGTAGCTTTTTCACTCAGGCCTTGAATATAGACAGGTGCATTGTCAAAATAATTCACTCCATGCTCAATTGCATAATCGACCAATTGATTGACTGCCTCCTGGTCCACCTGCAGCTCATTACCTTGACCAATAGTTGGCCAACGCATACAGCCATAACCGAGCAAAGACACTTTTTCTTGCTTATTGGGGCTCATGCGATATGTCATTTCCCCAAACACTTTTTGATCGACTGTTTCAGACTTATTATTTGTTCTACAACCTGTGGCAATTGTTGCAGCTGAGGCAGCACCAAGTCCCAAAGTCTTTATAAAATCTCTTCTATTGATATTTTTAGTCATTATTAAGTCCTCCAGATTAAATATATTTATGAACTTGGTGACCTTCAACATACATTGCACTGAATGGTCTTGAAGGACATAGATTTTCACAAGCACCACATCCGATGCACCTTGATTCGTCTACAGTTGGAATCATAAGTGAACGATGGTTTGAAGGATCTTTACGAACCATTATTATCGCACCAATAGGACAATGACGCGAGCAATTGTCGCATTGCACGCCGTCTCTCTCAACAATACAGTTTTGTTGTATCCACACTGCATGCCCTACTTGAATTGATGATTTTTCAGCAACACTAATTTTTTCAATAGCCCCAGTTGGACAAACTTCAGAACATTTGACACACTCTGGACGGCAATAGCCTTTTTCAAAAGAAGCCTCGGGTTGCATAAATGTATCTAATAATTGTGAAGGGCGAAGCACATTATTTGGACAAGTGCTGACGCATAACTGGCAAGCTGTACAATTTTTGCTGAGATTAACCAAACTCTTGGCTCCT
>JAAZCF010000195.1 GCA_012513425.1 Bacteroidales bacterium | reverse complement strand
GACCCAAGGTTCACTGCCGTCGTTGACAAGAGATTCAGCAATGCTGTTAGCGAGCCTCAGTCAGTAGGGACCATTAGTTTGGAGTCTTATGCTCCAAACAAATTGGTTTATAAAAGTTCAAATGCAGGAGCCGGAACAGCTGTTTTTTCAGAAATTTATTACCCATCTTGGAGGGCTTATATTGATGGAGAACAGGTCGAAATCGCCAGAGCAAACTATGTCCTTAGAGCTTTGAATGTTCCTGCCGGCAATCATACAATAGCGTTCGTTTTTGATCCTATTTCTCTTCATCGTACTGAAACAATTGCAAATATTGCCAATATCATTTTGCTACTCGGCCTTATTTTGTCAGGAGCTATTGGTGTGAAGAGACTTCAAAAAATGAAAAAAACAATGAAATAGCGGGTTATTTTGAATATTTTTCAATCATTTATTTTTTAATCAAGTATTTTTTCTACATTTGAATAATATAAAATAATGTGAATTATCCTTAACCTATCTCATTTATATGAAAAAAAAATTTCTAGTATTTCTTCTTCTAGCGTCAATTTTCGTACCACAGAGTTTGAAAGCTCAAAAGGTCGGAGTTAGTACAAACTTCGCTGCCTGGGGGACTTATCTTTCTCCGAACCTCGGTTTAGAAGTTGGCCTATGCAAGAAGCTGACGTTGGAATTGGATGGCATTTACAATCCATTCTCTTTTGCTAACGACACAAAAACGCATCTTTGGGCCCTTCAGCCTGAATTGCGTTATTACACCCGATACAGATTTACAGGGCATTTCTTCGGTTTAGAAGGTCACTATGCAATGTATGACTGGGGCGTTTCCAAATATCGATATAAGGGCGATCTTTTTGGAGGAGGTTTTTCTTATGGTTATGCTTGGATGTTTGCTGAAAGATGGAATCTTGAGGGCGTTATCGGCCTCGGTTTTACCCATATGCGTTATGACCAAAAATATGATCGACATGACCCTTATATTTGCTATGGACCTGGATCAGAAAACATCATTGGCCTTAGCAGGCTTGGTATTAAATTAACTTATTTAATTTTCTAAGGGGAAGTTTATGAAAAAGATCATTTTATCGATGGTTGGTGTAGCTACTCTCTTTAGCGCCTGCACAAATGTTCATGAGATAATATCTTACCAACCTGCAGATATTGAAGTAAATGCAGTGTATATTGAAAATGTCAGAGGAGAAATTCCTTTGGACATGACTATTACTCTATCAGAGCAGTATTCTGATAAACACACAGGTATTGAAATTCGTCCAATACTTGTTAATGAAGCGACCGGCGATAGTGCTTTCTTCACTCCAATGGTCATCGAAGGCAAAACTCACGATATGTTCAACAGCCGTCTAAATGTTTACGATAAGCCTTTAGGTGATGATATTATTGCTCGCGAATCATATATAGTTGAGTCGGCTACTACTATTCCTTATTTTTCAAAAATTAAGTTTGAAAATTGGATGAGTGGAGCCACTCTTTATGCTGATTTATATGCAAATGCCTATTCTGAGGAAGTTCTTCTTCAAAAATTGGTTCTTGGTCAAGGCGTAGTAAATTATCCACAATACATCGTTTTCAATCCTTGCGAGAAGCTTTATTATTACTCTCAGCTTGATAAAGATGTTACAATTGCAAAATCAATTCCTTTCGAAGTTGCAAAGTTGAAATAGACCCAATTTACATGGGTGAGACTTTTGTCGATAGTTATAATAAGGTGCTTAATGACCCATTGTTGAAAGATTATGTGGTCGAGGTGCTTATTGCTAACTCACCTGAAGGAACATACGAACTTAACAAACAGCTCAATTTTGAGCGCAGAGTAGCAGTTACTAAATACCTTGAAGAAATTGGTGTTCCATTGGAGAAATGTAATTTCGATGTTCGCGTTGAAGATTGGGACCAGCTTGCAAACTTGATTGCTGCTTCTGATCTGAAAAATGCTGCAAAGATGGCAGAAATGGTGAAAGGCTATGATGGAGGAGATTCTGATAGCTTCGAACAAAAATTCTCAGCTACTTTTCTTTCTGAATATTCTTCAGTTCGCAGAGAGCTTTATCCTGAGCTTCGCAGAGCATTTATAAAGATTATTCCCGAATATGAAGAAGATGTGGCTGTAAGCTGCCATTATTGCATTGCTTCAGATATATCAAATCCAGATTCTGAGGCTATGGAGTCAAGGCTGTTTACTAAATATCAAGTGCGTGATATCCTCAATTTCAACAACAATTTGGTGAATGCTTATGGTGCAGCTGACTATAAGAAAGCTGCTGCATATGCAGATCAGATTCCTTATGACTATGCAAATGAGTTTGTTCGTTCAAATAAAGCCCTTGCTTATTTGAGAGTTGGCCGATATGCAGAGGCTCGTGCCATTCTGGAGCGCAATACAATTGAAGATGTTCAATACAACTATGCTTTGGCATGCTTGCTTGAAGGTGATTACCAGACTGCAAACAAAGCGTTTGAAGGCTATGTTGACACCAATGTGGCAGTCGCAAAAATGGCCCTTGGCCAATATCCACAGGCAGAGTCTGTATTAATTATTTTGCCTGATGGCACAAATAATAAAAAAGAATTGCTGGAAATTATCGGCAGTAAATAACAATAATAATAATCTAAACAATAACATAATATGATCAAAGTATTCAAAAAACTACTCTCTGGAGTTTTACTGCCAGTCGTAGTGCTTTGTACTCTAGTTACGACAGGACTTTTGTCAAGTTGTAATGAACCTGACATGCCTTTCTTGATTCTTAACGAAGAGGTTGTGGTTATCAATAGCGAAACAACCAAATTTTCTGTTGATGTCAAGAGTAATGAAACATGGACAGCTTCAACCACCGCAAGTTGGGTGAAAGTAGCCAATGTGGGTGGTTACAATAAAGGTCAATTCGAAGTTTTGGTTGAGTCCAACCAAACTCCAAATGAGCGTTCTGCTGAAATTTCTGTCAAAAGCGAAAATTGCGCAGTAACATTGTTGCTCCGTCAGTCATCTAAAGGCACAATCCTGACAATATCAGAAGAGGCGGTTAATTTCACAAAAAATGCTGATTCAAAGGGGATCACTGTAGCTTGTAACAACGAGTGGAATGTGACTTCATCTTCATCTTGGTGCACCGTTTCCAAAGATAATGGCACTGGGCTTGGAGCATTCGAAATAAATGTATCAGAAAACAACTCAGGCGTAGACAGAACGGCTATAGTTTCTATCATTACTGAGTCTAATGGCGTTATCGCTCTTAAAGAAATCAAAGTGTACCAAAGTGCAAGCAATGCTGACTTGGTTGTAACTCCTGCGGACAAAACATTCACTGCTGCCGGCGGCGAATTTATTGTTTCTGTAGTTACAAATGGCACTTGGAAAGCTACAACGGACAGTGATTGGGGTACCCTTAATAAAGCTTCTGGCTCAGGTGACTTTAATATCCCTGTTTCTGTTGAAGAGAATGTGACAGGTGGCGAGCGTACAGCCACTATCTCTATATATACCGGTGCTGAAAATGAGAACCGCGTTATTCGCGAAGTTGTCATTACTCAGGTAGGTGAAGAGTTTTTCCTTGAGGTGCCGGTTGCTGACTATGCTTTAGACAAAGAAGCTCAGTCTATTTCTATTCCATTCATTGTAGGTGGTAGTGACATAAAAGTTATTGCTTCTAGTGGCGCTTCTTGGGCAAAAGTAGCGGCAATTGGAGAAGATAAAGTTGAGGTTACAATCAATGAAAACATCACTGGCACAGCCCGTGAAATTGGCCTTGTAATAACTGCAAAGGCTGCTCTCGGCACACCTATTTCTCGCTATGTTCGCATAGCACAGAGCCCTACAATCAATTGCCTTGATGTATTGGTAAAAGAATTGGCAGTTAGCTTTGCCGGAGAAAAAATACGCATACCTATTTATACCAACACTGATGTTGCAACACGCACAAATGTAAGTTGGATTAATGTTGCCATTGAAGAATCAGACGTAGTTGTCACTATTGATAAGAATGAAACTGCTGAGCTTCGTCAAGGTTTTGTAACAATCAATACTACTTCTGAAAAGGGTGATCCTATTTCTAAGACAGTAGCAATCACTCAATATTCAGAAGAAGCCGCATTAGCTGTTTCTCCTTCTGAGCAGTCATTCTTGGCTCCGGTTCAAAGCTTTGTTATGGATGTTATCACAACCGGTACATGGAAAGCCGCTACAGATTGCGCTTGGATTACTTTGAGCGCGACTTCAGGAAAGGGAGATGCTATGGTAACAGCTAATGTTACTGAAAACACTACAGGCAGCGAGCGTAAAGGTGTTATCACTTTCGCAACCGGTCCTGAAAATTCCAAGAGAGTTGTTTGCAAAGTAGTTGTTACTCAAAGTCCTGATGAATTCTACTTTGATGTTCCTGTTGAAACTTACTACTTTGATAAGAGTTGGTCAACTCTTTATGTACATTATAATGTTTCTGACTCAACATTGGTTCCAAGCGTGAAGATTAATTCTGATTGGATAGTTCTTGACTTTATCAAAGATTGCATGGCTCAGTTCAGAATCAACGAAAATGCTACTGCAAAAGCTCGTGAAGCTACAATAGTATTCACAATGGAAAATCTTAAAGGCCAGTTGGTAACTGACGAAGTCAAGGTTCTCCAATCGCCAACAGTAAACTTCCTTGATGTATTGACTGACGAGGTTGTTCTTTCCCCTTATGGCGAAGAATATTTTATCCCTGTCATCACAAATGCAGAAATTTCTTTCAAGAGTAGTTCGGATTGGTGCGAAGTGGATAATGATACACGTTATTTAAGAATTAGTGCAGGTAGAAATGAAACTGCTCAAGGCCGCGAAGCTGAAGTAGTAATCTATGTGTCTTCAGGTAAGGGTGAAGTTCTCAGCAAGAAAATCAAAGTTATCCAACCATCTATTGAAAATGCTTTGATGGTAACTCCTGGCAGCCAAATCGTAACTGCTGCCGCACAGAGCTTTGAATTTACCGTTGTAACAAGAACAGAATGGACGATACAATCCGACAAATCTTGGGTTACTTTCGATGAAGTATCCAACGAAGAAGATGATGTTGTGACAGTAAATGTTTCAGCAAATACAACCGGTAAAGACCGTTCAGCTGTGATTTCTGTAATTTCAAGCTCAATCAATGGCGAGAGAATCATAGAGAATGTAGCCGTCACACAGCTTGCTAATGACTTTTACTTCATAGTACCTCAGAAGTCTTTTGCATTTGACAAAAATGCCACCGATGCTCAAACTGCTGTTATATTTGAATACATAGCTGTCGGAGACATCATTTCTGTAGATGCTAGTTCAAATGAGAAATGGTGTGAAATCGATATTGATGATGTTGCGAAAACAGGTACAATAAACGTTTCTGAAAATACCACAGCTGAACCTCGCTTTGCAACAATTCAGATAACTGCAGTACCTGCCGGAAAAGAGCCTGTTGTTAAAACGATAATGGTAGCTCAAGCTCCTACAGTAAATGTTCTTGATATTTATGTCGATGAATATATTGTTAATTGGCAAGGCGAGGAATTCTCATTACCGATTTATACAAATACTGAGTTGACAATTTCTTCAAGCAATATTAATTGGTGCACTATTCCAACATACACCGAAGGTCAACAGTATTTTGACATCATTGTTGCTGAAAATACCAGTGGTTTTGCTCGTAATGCCATTGTAACTCTCAAGACGACTTCCGAAAAAGGTGAGAAGCTCACAAAAATTATTACTATCCGTCAAGAGTCAAATTTAGCATACTTTGAGCTTGATCATGAAGCATTTGCAGTGACAAAAGCTGAAGGTGAAGTTGGAGTAGGTTTTTCATTGTCAACAGACTTGGAAGTAGTTGATATTATATCATCAACAAATGCCGATTGGTTGGGAGTTGAGCCTATCGTTGATTCATTGATATTAACTTATGAAGAGAATACAACTGACCAGCCACGCGAAGCAACAGCTACTTTCAAAATAGAAACTCCAAATGGTGAACTCCTTACTCAAAAGGTCGTTGTTCGTCAGTCTCCTACTGAGAACATTCTTGATGTATTCGTAAATGAGTACAATGTAAGTTGGCAGGGAGAGATATTCAACTTTATAGTGAATGCAAATACGCCAATTAATGTTACTAGTAGCAGCCTTTGGTGTGTAGTTGAGCCAGAGGTAGATATATTTAAGGTTACAGTGTCACCAAATGAAACAGGTGAACCACGCGAAGCTTTCATTACTTTGCAAACAAATGACACTAAGGGTAAGATAATCACTAAGGTTATTACTATCCGTCAAGAGTCAAACATATCATACTTCCGAGTTGATCATGAGGCTTATGTATTCACAAATGCTCTAGATACTCAAAATATCGATTTTCAATTGTCTAGCGATATGGACTCAACAGATATCAGTCATTCTACTAATAATAATTGGGCTACTGTTACAAATAACTCGGGAATAATAACTGTCACCTATACTGCCAATACAAGTGAACAAACCAGATTTGAAGATGTTACACTTAGCATTACCGCTCCAAATGGTGAGCTTCTGACTCAAAAGGTTACTCTCGTTCAATCTCCTACTGAATATTACCTTGATGTAATTGAAGATGAAGTTCATTTCACAGCCGATGGTGGTGATGAAGGTGTTGCTATTTATCATAATGCAATTGGTGCAAATTTCACACATACAACAAATGTTGCATGGCTTGGTGTAAATCAATCAGGGGTCGATGAGAACATTTATGTTTTCACTGCTGAACCTAATACCAGCTTCGCAGCCAGAGAGGCTTCAGTTGTGTTTAGTGCTACATTCGCGTCCGGCCGCACAGAACGTAAAGTAGTGAAAGTAATTCAAGACGCTGATGTTTTGAATGTAGGTTTCTACCAAGATGACATAATTAGCAATTATGAAGCAAAAGATGATATTACGGTTATGATGTATGGAGTAGACACGATTAACGGCGATGAACAATATAATGCTAATGTTGATTGGATTCAGGGTATTACATATAATGACCAAACCTTATCGTTTGATATTACTGAAGATAATACTACTGGCCAAGTTCGTCAAGGTGTTATTACCTTCACGTATACAATAAATGATGTTGTAAAGGTTCTCAAATTAACAGTCTTTCAATTGCCTACTGAAAGCGAATTCGGACTTGGCACATCACTGATGATATTCGACGAACAAGAGCACTCTTTCACTATCCCTTATACAGTAACACCAGCAAATGTATCGGCTACTATTTCAATTATATCCAATACTGATTGGATGACTGTTATTGGTAATAATATACATCTTTCTGAAAATAATGCTCCGGCTCCAAGAGAAGGTTACTTAAGCATTATTGCTACGCTCAGTGATGGTTCAACTCAATCAGCTGTTCTTAAAGTATTCCAAGGTGGAGAAGACTATTGGTTTCACCTAATTCACACTGATAACTCCCAGTACCTACCTTATTATGGAGGAAGTTTTCAGGTTGATTATGTGACTTCTGATGAACAAAAGGTTATTGTCTCAACTAGTGCAGGTTGGTTGGGCGAATCAAGCCATACTTATGATGAAAATGGAGGACATATCATATTTAATTGTGGTTCGAATTCATATTATAGTCGCAGTGCTACTATTGATCTATTTGGTATCGATCCTATTTCTGGTAAGGAGTTTCCAATTACTATCCCAGTTTATCAAAGTGCACATCCTTATTACGATTAATAATCATCGATAACCTAAATTTGAGCGGCTCTTTTTTGGGGTCGCTCTTTTTTTGGTTATTTTTAGTTATTTTTGTGTTATGGCACAATCAGAGCTAAAGTCTATGACCATTAAAGGCCTCTTTTGGGGGGGCTTTAGCAGCGGTGCGAGGCAAGTTATAAGTGCACTACTAGGCTTGGTGTTGCTTAATCAACTTACCCCTGGAGACTACGGTCTTGTTGGAATGCTTGCCATTTTTACAGGAATAGCCGGCACACTGCAGGAAGGCGGCTTCTCCTCAGCCCTTATCAACCGCAAAGAATTCAAACATGAAGATTTTAATGCGGTCTTCTGGTTTAACATACTTATGGGCCTAGCTATGTACATCATCTTGTGGTTTTGCGCCCCAATGATAGCCCGCTTCTATGGTCATCCTGAGCTTTTGAAAATCTCGAGAGTCCTATTCTTGTCCTTTGTATTCAGTAGCTTCGGTATTTCCAACAGTGCATATCTTTCGCGATTTTTAATGATAAGGGTAAAAGCCAGAATTGATCTCCTCAATATATCTATTTCGGGCATTGTTGCAGTCATTTTGGCAATTAAAGGCTATGGATATTGGGCTTTGGTAGTTAACACAGTGCTTTATTCTTTCGTACACGCTGTGTTGCTCATCATTTTCACTCCTTGGCACCCAAGCTTTAAAATCAATTTCAAGCCTATATGGAATATGTTTGGATTTAGCTTTAAGCTGGTTATTGCCTCTTTTGTGGGCCAAATTCAAAGTAATATCTTCTCTGTAGTGCTTGGTAGATATTATTCTAAGCAAGAAGTTGGCTACTATTCTCAAGGCACAAAATGGAGTAATATGATTCAAGGAGTCATTTCCGGCACAGTCAATAGTGTTGCTCATCCGGTTTTTGCTCGCACAATAAGTGAAAAGGGTCGTCAACTGCTGATGTTTCGCAAGTTTCTCCGCCTTTCGGCCTGCATGGTCTGCCCAGCTATGTTGGGTCTGGCTTTCATTGCTCCGCAGCTTATTACTCTCATCAATGATGAATTCCTGCCAAGTGTGCCTGTTATTCAATTTTATGCTATCTACTGCATTTCTGCAGCTGTCACTAACATTTATGCTCAGCTCAATATTGCCCATGGCGGTTCGGGCCGCAATCTGATAATAACTCTGATAAATGCTGCCTTGCAGATAACTGTTGCTTTTAGTGTGTATAAATATGGCATCAATACGATGGCATTGGCTGTGTCTTTGTGTAACTGCCTTATCGTGTTTCTCTGGCATTATGTTGCGGGTCCTTTGGTTGGAATGAAACTGAGGATGCTGCTGATGGATGTGCTGCCTTATGGAGCTATTTCAGCCCTCGTCATGGTTTTGACTTATTTCCTTACCAAGCCTATATCAAATGTTGCTTTGCTGATGGTGGCTAAAATTATTATTGCCGTTTTGCTCTATTTTGCTGCCCTGCGAATTTTTGACAGCACAATCTATAAAGAATTTAAGAAATTTATAGTGGACAATTTTAAAAAGTAGCTATGAAATTTTCCTTGCTAATATGTACATATAATCGCGATAAATACATTTTTGAGACATTGAACCATATTGCCTCAAATGCATTTGATTTTGGCAAGTATGAATTGGTCATAGTTGATAATAATTGCACTGATAATACTTCAGCAGAATGTCATCGATTTCAAATAGAACATCCTGACATTAATTTTTCTTATGTTGTTGAAACTCAACAAGGATTGTCTTATGCAAGAAACAGAGCAATTGCCGAGGCAAAAGGTGATTTTTTGGTTTTTTTGGATGACGATGCTTATGTTGACAAGGATTATCTTCAAAATCTGGATAGTATGCTAAAACAGTATCTTGATTGTAGTGCCTTTGGTGGAAAAATCACGCCATTATATGAAAATGGCGAAGAACCATATTGGATGAATAAACGAATGTATAGTCTGGTCTCTGCAATAGACAAAGGGCCGGATGTTTGTTTATTTGAAGGTAATTCTTTTCCTATTGGGGCAAATTGTGGATTTAGGAAGGATTGTATCAAACAAGTGGGAGTGTTTAATGTTCAGCTTGGACGCTGCAAAAACAATCAATTAGCAGGAGAAGAAAAAGATTTGTTTTATAGAATACGATCCGTAGGTTTTCTAATTTATTATTTTCCATCTGTACATGTATTTCATAATATTCCAGTGAATAGAACCACTTTGGAATTTTTATGTAAATCAGGATTAGGTATTGGAATTAGCGAACGAATAAGAACGAAAGGGAATAACATTGCAAGAATAAAGAGATATTTTTCTGAATGTGTTAAATGGGCCGGAAGTTTGGCATTGTGGTTTTGTTATACTATTCAAGGAAAATCACCGAAAGCAAAAGCTATTATTAAATTCAGAGCAGCTGTTACTAAAGGTCTTTTATCTAAAGATTCAAAATCATGACAAAGTATGATTACTTGATAGTTGGCTCCGGTCTCTATGGAGCCATGTTTGCATGGAAAGCGACTCAGGCTGGAAAACACTGCCTGGTG
>JAAZCF010000194.1 GCA_012513425.1 Bacteroidales bacterium | reverse complement strand
TAGTCAAACTGAGAAAATAGTGGACGAGCTTTATAGCAAAATGAGTCCAGAAGAAAGAATTGCTCAGCTTACTTCAATGTATGTATCTGATCTATTGGACGAAAACCGTCAATTGGATCCAAAAAAATGCGAAGAAAAACTTTCTAACGGCATCGGTCATTTTGCTCAATTCTGCAGCAGCGGTGAGCCCGATATGACCCCCAACCAGATTCGCGATTTGGTTGCTCAAGTGCAAGACTGGCTTATCAACAACACACCTAATGGTATTCCTGCTCTTTTTCATGAAGAAGTATTATCAGGTATAGCAGCCCCAAGTGCTACTATATATCCTCAGCAAATCGGCCTTGCAGGTTCTTTCAACATTGAACTAGCCGAGCAAAAGACTCGTGAAACTGCTGCTGATCTTAGAAAAATTGGCGGTATGATGGCCCTTTCTCCAATGGTAGATGTTTCTAGAAATCCAAGTTTCAACAGAGATGAAGAGTCTTATGGTGAAGACTCTTATCTATGTGCCGCACTCGGTACTGCATTCGTTCGTGGTCTGCAATATGGTGGACTAGAGAATGGAATTGCTGCCTGCACAAAACATTTCCTTGGTTATGGTAGTGGCTATCTGTCTGAAGATAAAGAGCTCTATGAAGAAATATTACTTCCTCACGAAGCTGCAATCAGAACAGCTGGCAGCAAAATTGTCATGACTGGTTATCATAACTTCAGAGGCACCAACTGCGTTGCCAATCCTGATTTGGCAAATGGTATGCTTCGCACTTATTTAAAATATGATGGGGTGATGGTCAGCGACTATGGCTCAGTAAATCAAATTGTATTGCCTGAAGGTGAGAATAGTTCTGCTCAAAGAGCTGCAGCAGCAGTGAAGGCCGGCAACGATGTTGAGTTTCAAAACCCTACACACTATCCAAAATTGTTGGAAGCAATTGAAAAAGGATATATAACTGAAGCTGAAGTTGAAACTGCTGTAAAAAGAGTTCTTTCCCTTAAAGCACGCCTTGGCTTACTTGACGAAAATCCAACCTTATATGCCGAAGGTGATATTGAATTTGACACTCCTCAAGAGCGCGAGACTGCCTATAAGTTGGCCTCTCAATCTATTGTTCTCTTGAAAAACGATGGTATTCTTCCTTTGAAAGGCGATAACAAAAAAATCGCTCTAACTGGACCTAATGCTAACCAATTCTGGGCATTTACCGGAGACTATACATATCCTGGTATGGCTTACTTCTTCTATCGCAAAACAATCGATCCAAAACAACAAAAAGTGGTCATTTTAAAAGATGCAATGGAAAACAAACTTCCTCAAGGATGGGAGTTGAGCTATGAAAGAGGTTGTGATTGGACTGAAGTTGAAGAAACAAATATTCCTAATACTGGCGACGTTAGAGCCTATCGTATGTGGCTTCAAAGATCACGCAGGGTAGATAGTGGAGAAACTGCAGACTATGATGCTGCTCTTGCTATGGCTGCTGAAAGTGATGTTATTATCGCTGCTGTTGGTGAAAATGTTCTGCTCTGCGGTGAAAATCGTGATCGTGGTAGTCTCAGACTTCCAGGGAAGCAAGAACAATTTGTGGAAGATTTGATTGCAACAGGAAAACCTGTAGTATTATTGATGTTTGGTGGTAGAGCCCAGGTAATTGATGACTTGGCTGACAGATGCGCTGCTGTAATCCAAGCATGGTACCCAGGAGAAGAGGGAGCAAACGCTGTCGCTGACATTCTTTATGGTAAAATCAGTCCATCATCAAAGCTTAGCGTCAGCTATCCAAATGTTGAATTGAACGAGAATATTTGCTACAATTATTCCGTTGAACAGGACCCACGCATCCAATATCCTTTCGGCTATGGCCTTTCATACACTACTTTTGAATATTCAAATCTTCAAATAGATACAGAGGTCAGCACTGGTGCAAAAGCCATTAATTTGAACTTTGACCTTGAGAACACAGGATCAATGGAAGCTGATGAAATTGTTGAGATTTATCTTTCTCCATCATCTGAATCACAAAATCTCAAGCCAATCCAACTTCAGGGTTTTGGCAGAATTTCTTTGAAACCAGGTGAGAAAAAGACAGTATCTTTCTTGATGTCTCCTCAACAATTCGGTTATTACAACAATGGTCATTGGACTATTGATGCTGGTGACTACATTGTAAAAGTAGCAGCTTCATCTCAAGATATCAGGCTCAGTGAGACTGTAACTCTGAAAGGAAAGAGCAAAGACTTAGCTCTTAGAGATGTTTACTTTGCTGAATTACAATAAAAAAGGCAAATAAAAAAAATAAGGCAACTTAAATAACCCGAACCCCGAAAGTTAGACAAAAAACTTTCGGGGTTTGTTATGTCAAAATTAAAGAGACACGGATATGCAGAGCGATTAAAGTATATGCATATGTTTGAAGATGGCTGCCTTATTTTTATTCAAGACTCTTACAAAGTTTCTGATTTACTTCTCGGACTTTCGCCTCATCCACTTTGACAATCTTTCTGTCATAAGTCATCAAACCATTGACCTCAACTTCAACATCTGTTGTCTGAGTATAAATACCGGCCGAATAACCTTGAGGCACCAAATCCAATAACATATTTGCATATTCCACATAAGTATTGGTAACTGCATCGTTATTTTCAGACTCAACATATCCCCAGTTAGGACCATTTTCTTGCCACATATGGCCTTGAACAGGCAAGCCGATTCCACCATATTCACCCAACACATTTATGAAATCTTTAGCATAAAACTCCATCTTAGGAGAAGGATAATGATGTTGGTCTATAATATCTCCCACATTAAAATTATTACCACCACTGGCAGCATTTACAAGTATTGTAGTGTCTTTCTTTTGAGTCCATTGTGTTACTTCAATAGTATTAAACTGACCCCAAGCCTCGTTGTATGGAACCCATACGGCAATTGAAGGATGGTTATATAATTGGTCAATGATGGCCTCCCAATCAGAATAATGTTGGTTCATAGAAGCCTCACTACGTTGCTTAGGATCTTTTTCAAGGAATGTCCAACGTCCACTCCATTCTGTCATATTGTGGATATCTCCACTTGGCATATCCTGCCAAACCAACATTCCCAACAAATCACAGTAATAATACCAACATTCAGGTTCAATTTTTATATGTTTTCGAATAGTATTAAATCCTAAATCTTTAGTTTTCTGAATATCAAATTTCAAAGCCTCATTGCTAGGAGTAGTATATAGACCATCTGGCCACCAACCTTGATCCAAAGGTCCCATCATAAAATAGTTTTTATTATTGAGCTGAGCTCTCAGATGTCCATCCTTATCCACTACAGATGATACTTTTCGCATGGCTGCATAGCTTGACACTTTGTCAACCTCTTCGCCTTCTTGAATCAAACTTACTTTCACATCATATAAGAAAGCATCTTCAGGAGACCATAAATGCTGGTCTTTTATAGGGATAATCATTTCTGAAGAGCCAACTGGAGCAGATGCTGTAACAACAACATTTCCTTTATCAAGTAATTGAACCATAACTTCTCCTTGAGCAGATTCAACATCAACACTAACAGTTAATGAAGAAGCATCAATATTCGGAGTGAATGTCAACTTTTCTATATAGGACTTAGGAACCGGCTCAAACCATATCGTCTGCCAAATACCGGATATCGGAGTATACCAAATGCCTTGTGGTTCTCTTGTCTGCTTACCGGTGGCTATATAG
>JAAZCF010000193.1 GCA_012513425.1 Bacteroidales bacterium | reverse complement strand
AGGCTGCACAAGGTAGGCTGCTCCTCTGCATTTTCAAGCAAGTTATACTCTGTACTCGGTTTGCACTACCTTTTGCATCAAAATACAAAAAAGATATAATTATGAGCGAAGCAGGAATACTCTTTAAACGCTATGTCTGGCTTATTGATACGGTACAAACCGGCAAATGGACAAAGGAAGATCTCAAATGCAAATGGCTGCACTCCACTCTCAATGAAGACCACGACGAAATGGCCGACAAAACCTTCCACAACCACATCAACGCTATCAACAATATCTTCGGCCTCCACATCAAGTGCGAGAAGTACGGTGACAAAACCTACTACATCGAGAACGAGAACGATCTTGACGAACATTCTGACATCAAGAAATGGCTCATAGATACGATTGCCGTAAGTAATGTTGTGAATGAATGCTCAAATCTGCGTGGTCGCATCCAGTACGAGAATATCCCTTCCGGCCAGCAGTGGCTCACATCAATTATCAAAGCGATGAAGGATGACCGCCCTATCAAGCTGACTTACGAAGGCTTCTGGGGCCGCGGCAGACACACATTTTCCGTGGAGCCGTACTTTGTAAAGGTGTTCAAGCAGAGATGGTATCTCATTGCCCACAGCATAGGTGACAACCAGATACGTGTGTATGCTCTGGACAGAATAATGAATATGACGGTGTTGATCGACAAATCTTTCAAAATGCCCGAGAAGTTCCATCCGGATGAATACTTCGCCGACTGCTATGGTATCATCCACGGCGATAATAATGAAGTTGAGACGGTCCGTATAAAAGTGACAGGCAATCAGGCCAAGTATGTCGAGACCGTCCCCCTCCACTCAAGCCAACAGGTAGAAGAAGGCGGTACAAACGAATGCAAGATATTCCGTTATCGCATTAAACCAACATTCGACTTTATGCAGGAAATCTTCGCGCACGCCGACAATTTTGAGGTACTTGAGCCACAATGGCTTTGCAACGACATTGCCGAAAGAGTTTACAATATGAACAAGTATTACGTCAACTACAGCCAGGAAAAACTATGAAAAAAATAGAACAAAACTTTGCCGCAATAGATTTCGAGACCGCGAACGAGTGCCGCAGCAGTGTGTGCAGCGTAGGGGTAGTAATCGTAAAAAAAGGAAAGATCGTGGATAAATTTTACTCGCTGGTCAATCCAGAGCCGAACTATTTCAAATGGTTCTGCAGCAATGTCCATGGCATCACCAAAGGAGACACTGCCAGTGCCCCTGTATTCTCTGAAGTATGGAAGCAGATTGCGCCAAAAATCGAAGGCCTGCCGCTTGTGGCCCACAACGCATGCTTTGATGAAGGATGTCTCAAAGCCGCTTTTCAGGTCTATCAGATGGATTATCCGGACTACGAATTCTACGATACATTAGCTGCATCACGGCAGCATTTCGGGCACACTCTTGAAAACCACCAATTGCAAACCGTTGCTGCTGCCTGTGGCTATGCTATTACTCAGCACCATCATGCTCTCGCCGATGCAGAGGCCTGCTCAATGATTGCACTGAAGATCTTGACAT
The DNA here is from genome assembly GCA_012513425.1 of Bacteroidales bacterium. Lineage (GTDB taxonomy): Bacteria > Bacteroidota > Bacteroidia > Bacteroidales > UBA932 > Equibacterium. Next base: position 10,326 of record JAAZCF010000193.1, on the reverse strand, counting down.
AATTGGATAAACGGATGTTCTATCGAATCACAACCAATAAATTCATCATCGCCCTAAAGACATTCATTTTCAAATTGTAATGTCAAAAGTAACATTTCTAGAGATTTCCATTTCACCTTCAACGATAAAAGACAAGCTGCTAAGCTTGTCTTATTGATATTAATTTGTGTTAGTTATTTAATATTGCATCTACAGTCATTTATTGTACTTCCGGTCAAACTCCGAGATGGTATCCTGAAACTGTTTCGGCAAACGGGATAGAACAAAATTGACCAATTCTTCCGGAATCTCGCGGTAGAACGCCGCTGCAATTGAGCCGGTTATACATGCAAGGGTGTCGGCATCGCCACCTAGGGAGATAGAAAGGCGTATTGCATCCTCATAATCCTTGCTGTCCAGAAAAGCAATGATTGCTTCCGGGACCGTGCGCTGACAAGTCTCATCAAAGTAATACGTGGGCCGAATCTCAGCACATGTGCGGTCAAGATCATATTCAAATTTCTCCTCTACCCACTGCATAATCTCGGCTTTTGACTTTCCATTTCGAGCCAGGAATATGGCACCGGCAGTAGCTTGAGAACCTTTTATGCCTTCCGGATGATTATGTGTCACAGCGGCACTACGTTTAGCCAATTCCAAGGTATCTTCAAGATTGTCACAGGCATAACCGCAAGCTGAGCAACGCATGGCTGAGCCATTGCCGAATGAGTTGTAGGGGTCCGTCATACGGGAGAACAACCAGGAGCAAAACATACCACCGTAGCCACCCCAAGGGAATTCATGTCCCCATTCTTTCAGTTTCTGGATCAACACCTCATTGGTTTGGCCAGGATCAGAAAGAATCCAGTCTGCCACTGCAAGGGGCATGATTGAGTCATCGGTTGGCTGCATCTCGTCACGATACATGTCAAAGTCATAGTCCAGCGTCTTGTCGAACTCATACACGGAACCAATGGTATCACCAATTATTCCGCCTATCAGCAACGGAATATTCTTCATTGTGTTATTTTTTCGGCTTTAGTCACACAGCTTTTCAGCATGTTGTATTAAATATTACATAGTTCCACATTGCCGCGAATCAGTGCCTTAATAACTGGTGCATTAGATATTTCCTAGTTCCAGTATTTCATTGCGTACTTTACAGTTTCCTTTTTGTGGGATCTTACGGCACAATTGTTACCCACTACATATCCTATTCGTAAACATCAGCATCATTGACAAGCACCTCATAGATTTCTGCCAAAAAGCAGCGAGACTCATTCTTGAATTGAATAGGTTCTTGCACCTTGAAATAATTGATGTTCTTTCCCACTTATGCAAAGTTATTCTCTTACAATGTAACGATTTGGCATCAGTTCACCATTCATACAGTTTTTTGTCCTTTCGAAAGATATAAACACTTTGCGTTCTCCACGCTCAATATTGCTGTTGAGACCACCATCCATTTCCAACAAAGCAGCCCTCTGATGTCGCAGAAGGCCATATTCTTCACAAAGTTCATGTAACTTCTTTCCCCAAAAGTATATTTTAGGTGTTTTGTCTTACCAAATCGTCTTTAAAATTAAATAAATAAAACGAGACATGAGTAATAATTCTTACAAAAATACCCTCATCAGATAATTATTCTCAATGCGAGTAAACCCTAAATCCACTAACGATGAAAGTACCGAAGCACCAAACTGCATTATTTTACAAAAATCAGCACTTCATACTGCATTATTATACATTATTTGGCAACTCAAACTGCATTATTTGCTGTGAGGCTGCCTCATCACCAAGTTTTCTGCATCAAATCGACCCAAAATGATGCAGATCCTTGATCGTCTCGTCGTTGATGTAGCGGTATTTAGCAATTGAGACTTTCTTGTCGGATTTGTATTCAAAAGCATCGGTGATGCAGTCAACAAAGCTGCCAGCACCACCGATATCGCTTTTATGTTTAATTAATCTTTATTTTACACTTGCAGAAACATCTTTCTTTTCTGCAATTGTATCTCCATCCAATCCAAATTCAGGATTATACTTTCCACGAGGCACATCTCTAAAAATGTAATAATTAGCTTTTCTTGCAGCCTCTATATGATCAGTTGCCGCAGTAACAATAGCTGATGCTGCTAAATCCACCAACGCCGACAGTACCGAAGAACCACCAGAACTCTGAGACAAATCAAGATACAAATCACAACTCCTATCAAACAATGTTTCCCCAGTATGAGCAGAACGTATGATATAACGAATCTTCGTCTGAATTCCAAAGCTTTTTTTTGTCCAAGTATCAATCACAGAAAATACAACTGCGTCTACACCAAAAACTTTCTCAAAAGGAGCCAAATTACCCTCAAAAAACAGCTCTGAGTCATACGCGCTTTCAGCTTTTAAAATATCCATTGCCAACATAGGTGATATTACATAATAGCCTGCTTCAGCCAAAGGTTTGCTGATAGATGTATATAGAAGTTCTTTAGCTTCAACATTACTTGAGTTATTAATTGGAGGCATAACAAGTAATGTTAGAGGCTTTTCTTCATACATCATTGAATATTGTGATGAGCGAGTAACTTTATTTGTCATACTGCAACTTGTCAAAATAAGAGCAGTAGTTATGATAATAATAATCTTTCTCATGGCCTATCTCTTTGAAAATCTTTCTAACAATGGTTTAATAAACTGTGTAGATTCAGGATAATATTCCATTTCTTTTGCCATAAGCTCTAAGCCATACTCCCTAAAGAAAGTAGAATATTCAATTGACGTAAAAAGCTTCTTCTGAACATCAGTAGCATTCTCATTGAAGGTAACAGCAGTTTCAGGAAGGAGAAGCAAGTAGCCATACTCAGCACAAATACCAGGAGGCGGGACTTGACGCAATCCGCCAGGTTTTGTCACAAGACCTTCGTACATAGACACTAAACCGCATACCGACTTTGGAGATTGTTTATCAAAGTTTTTGTATGCAAGTTGTTCATAGGCACTTGTGCCTGACAATCCCAAGCTGCCCCAATTATATAAACTCGTTGAAACGCCACAAGATGAAAGGCACACTGCGAAAAGAATTAATAACAGTATTTTTCTCATAGCTCAATGATTTTATGTTCGCCCGCTGATACGAATATTTTCTTTGAATAAACAACTACCCCATTTTGAACAACAATCAAATCATGCTGACCAACTGGGATGGTAATTGTGTTTATATCCGTCTTCTTAATGTTTCTATTCTTCCTCCAATCTTTTTGTTTAACTGCATCAACTTTATAAGCATTGTTATCTATTGTAACATCCAACTCACATTTATCCGCAGCGACAAACGAAATCTCTGATTGATCTGCTTTACCTGACGAAACCGAATAAACGCCAACGCCACAGCTTGACAGCAATAAAGTCAATATCGATAAAAAAAATACCTTTTTCATAATTATTTCTCCAAAATATAATAATCAGCCAAGTTTTCTAAATTAATCTCAGACCCCGAATATGCACAAATGGATATTTCATTTTCTGGGGTTTCCCCAAGTGTCATCTGTATTGTCAAATCTCCAACTTTAGTACCAGGAAGTTCGACTTTCAAACCAGTTTGAGGATTTGTCACCACTTTACCTTTTTTATATACAGGGAAAACATCTCCCACAACAAGACCTTGAGAGGCACCACCAGAAATATAATATGACCCATCTTCAACAGATAGGATATATGATCTCCAAGACTTATCCATACATTTGTTAATGATATTTTCTACTAACTGAGAAATTGCAGCTGAGATAGCATTATCACTTAATGTTGCATCAAAGCCCTGTTGGCCTCCAACCCCAAGTGTTGTTTTTGATGTTGTTTCTGCCAATCCCTTTGCTTCATCTGAAAAAATAATCAGTCCGGAAGAGGCCTCAACAAGTCTGATACTAACACCAGCTTCTACTGTTTGTGTTTTCGATGATGAGAAAACACGTTGATCACCTTCCTCTTTCCTGCCATACTGTGTAATTGAACCCAATATAATGAAATCAGCTCCAATTTTACTCATACTTTCACCGGCTTCCGCCACAAGCACATCCAAGTCATCTCTTTCAAGAAGAATAAATTTACCACTTGAAGCAAGTTTTGACGAAAGAATGTCAAGTGCCTGCTTACGCATCGGATCATTTTCTTTATCATAGAAAAGACCTTTTGAATACTGTGTTTCATTTGAGAAGCGGCCAATAGCCACTTTCCTTTTAATAGTTCGCTCGTTTTGGGCAGCAACTGGCAGTACACAGCAAACCGAAAGTAGTGTCAGCATAGTTGCAAAAAGAAACTTCTTCATTTTATCATAATTAGTTAGAATAATCATTATAAACTCAAATATAACGAATATTTCATATCAAGCTTTTGATTACAAGAAAAAACTGAAATACGATGAAATCGTTTTATAAATACCATGTTTCAAAAGCAATTGCAGCATCTCTCTTTCGGCTTTATTTAAATGAACAGAAAAACTCAATATGTCTTTAGAAGTTTCTATGTCTGACCACATACTCTGAAATTGATTTACTTTTTTATTTTTCCAGCATCCACTCGTATGCAGGGCGAATGGCTATTTTGTAGCCTTGTCCTTCGATGTCAGCGCGCTCGTGGTCGGTTATCAGGAGCAGGTCGGTGCACTTAGTGCCTTTTGCAGCTGAGATGAGGCCATTAATCTCTCTTTTGCGTGTTTTATCTTCTGTGATGTCATAGCATACCTGAATTGCTTGCAGTACCTTGTTTTTCTTGCAGACAACAAAATCGCATTCTTCAGATTCTGGTCTCTTCTTATAGTAGAACACATCCTGCTCGAGAGGTGTTTTTCTGCGAAGTAGTTCGATGTACACAAGAGTTTCTAAACGCCAGCCTAGATTATCTCCGGCAAGAGTACCTTCGCGCTCACTCATCAAAGCCACATCTATAGTATAAACCTTATTGTCGTATATTCGTTTTTTGCTCTTAGGTGAATATTTTTGAAGTAGCTTTATTAGATAGGCCTCATTCAAATATTTAACATAATTCTCTGTTGTGTGTACTGATTTAAGACCGACAAGATTTGATAACTCAGTGAAATCCATTGTGGCAGGTGAAACATTCAGCAGATGTTGAGCAATATTTTCGAAAGCGAGTCTGTACTTGATCTTATATCTCTTCTCAATATCCCGTTTCAAGATGTTGTCTACCAAAGTTCCGATATATTTGGTGTGATTCTTAATCTTCATCAGTTCTGGAAATCCACCCTGCTGCATATATTCATCGAAAGCAGCACGGCGAAAACCTTCTGCAGATGTGGTCATCTTATCGGTGTCAACCTTTTTATAAAGGCAAAATTCTTTGAATGAAAATGGATACAGCACTATCGGCTCGTGACGTCCGGTTAGGTATGTGGCTAATTCTGCGCTGAGAAGCTTGGCATTGGAACCGGTTATCATTATGCGCATCTTCTTGCGTAAAAGTCGGTTCACAAACAAATGCCAGCCGTCAACATTCTGTATTTCATCAAGAAGAAGGACTTTGAAATCACCATTGATTTTGTAGAGCACCTCAAGAACATTATCTAGATCATCACTCGTCAGATCCTTGAATCGTTCATCATCAAAGTCCGCGTAGGCGAATTTTTCTCCAAGCTTCATCAGCACATTGTGGCAAAGAATTGACTTGCCACTTCGCCTCACACCTATCACTACCTGAGCCAGCCCGCTATCAAAGTCCACCTGAGACTCTTCATCACGCGGACAAAGGCTTGATTCCTTCAGTACTGCAAGTTCCTCAAGTTGTTCTGTAAGGACCTTTTCTATCGTTCGCTTATCTATCATTGTTCCAATAGTTAATTATCACTCTTTTTCCTAACAAATCTACTGAATTATTTCTACAAACTGCATTATTTTACAAAAATCAGCGCACCAAACTGCATTATTTTACATTTTTGGGCAATTCAAACTGCATTATTGTTGTGAGTCTGCCTCACCCCCCCCACATAACTATCTGAAACCACGATATTTCATGGTTGTGTTATATTATTTTTAGTGGCAACTAATTTGATTACTCAGTAATTTAATTATATTTGCTATAGAACTTAAATATTTAATGCTATGAAGAATGAAACTGACAAACGAGGTGGAACCAATGTCCTTGGTTTTTTCCAATTCATCTTTTGGTTGGGTGCTATTGGCTGCTGTATATATGCCTGTACAGGGGCAGCTAAAATTGCCGGAGTAAGGGATATTTATTTTGCAGTTGCAGGTGGCTGTTTTGTCTTGGCTTTACTAATTGTTCCATTCAAAAAATTAGTTCAAGCTGCTGAGTATTACATTGAAGAGATTGATAGTAAAAATGCGGTGGTTGCTGAAGATAAGCCTCAAGAGGTAGATAAATAATATTTCTCTAAATTTTTTGGCAAACTTTGTGTTCCGTTGTGCCTCGGTAACTGCGTTGCCGAGATGTGCAGCGTTATTTTGCTATTGTACTGTATAGAGAATGATACTATTTTCGAGAAAAAGTGAAATTATTTGGGACATTTTTGAGATTCGTGCATCTATTATAGCGTAACAAGAAGAAAAGGTTTATTATTAGAGTATGAAAAGATTGATTACTAATTATATGGTTGCAGCTGTCGTTATATTTACCCTTGCCGGATGCAGTAAATCGCTTAACATTGATTCTGTGGGGCTGGAGGGTTCTTGGTATCTCGTGAATGCCGATGAAAGGGTCACAGAGGATGGTTCTTTACAATATACTTTCCTTGCTGACGGCAGCTGTTTTGTGACGACATGCAATTTCCTTGACCCTTCTGCTGATGCGACTCATTTCAGCGTGCGTCATTGGTCGCTTGTGGAAGATACTCTTTCTATCGACACCGAAGGAGGGTTTGTTTACAATGTCGCCAGGGAATCGAAGGACAAAATCCTCTGCAAAAGTGATCAACACGACACCGAGTATTATTTGGTAAGAGAAACAGGAACGGATTACAAAGCTGTCGTATGTGAATGGTTGGGAGAAAAACCAGTCACCATGACCGATAATGATGGTGTACAGAGTGAGCATATAGGAATATGGAATTTAATGTTCAATGATGGACAAAAGTGCCGCATGACAACAGGCATCAAGGATATGTACGGCACGAACGTCGTTGATTACCTCTGCTTCTGGTCGCCTGAAGGAGCCGCGTTCAGGCTAGTAGATTCAACCATGAAATGTGCATATGAGGGACGTCTTGAGAATGACGAGATTTCTATGCATCGATTCATGAGCGATGACTCGATTACTCTGAACAAATTACAAAAAAATAATCTTGAATAAATTATAATATTATGAAAAAGAATTTTAAAAGCATTTTTTGCATGGTTGCGCTTGCACTAGTTACTGCAAGCTGCGGAAAGTTTGGAAATGGTCCGATCATCTGGGACATAGCTCCAGTCTGCCTCACACTTGCAGCAACAGATAGCACTCACGACCTTTTTGACCCCGCCGTGGAAGGCAATATCATAGACGAGGTGAGCGTGACATATGATGGCAAGGAATACAAGGTTGAAACCCAAGATAAGGCATATTTAGCCGTTTTCCACGGCCTTGTACACCGATATTGGGGTGAGAAATATGGTCACGTGCTTGTGTTCGGAGAATTTGATGGCGCTGCTGACTTCAATGATATGACAATGACTGTGAACTGGCCTGACAGCAGCAAAGATGTTGTCGTATATAATAGGTCTTTCAAATGGGATCAGAATGGTTATCCTGTCATAAAAGACACAGCTACTGTCAACGGCATTGGTGGCAAGCTGTATCTAGAAAAAACAATAAAGTAGCTACTTTATACTAGAGGATTGAAGCAGAGACTGAAAGAAGCATACGAAGAACATGGGGCACAACTTCTCGCTGTCTGCAGGCGGTATACACCGAATATGCAGACAGCTGAGGATATGTTCCAAGATGGGTTCATGTCTGCTTTCAAGGCTGCCCAGTCTTTCAAGGGCACAAGCGAGGCGGAATTGTATACGTGGCTCAGGACCATCATGGTGAATACTTGTCTGATGCGTATCAGAAAGAAAGATATTCTCAAGGATGCTGCTGATGTTGCGTTTCAGGCTGAGGTGCCAGATGATGATGTGGGATACGAGAGAATAGATCAGCAGACTTTGATTGAAATGATATCAACACTGCCGGTCAGCGAAAGGACTGTTCTCAATCTCTTCGTGTTTGAGGACCTAAGTCACAAGGAGATAGCGCAGAAGTTGGGAATCACGGAGAAGGCCTCGATAAACAAGATGTACAGAGCAAAGGCAATGCTTGCAGAAAAAATAAGAAACTATGAACGTTAACGAGTGGAAAAACAAACTTAAAGACAAGGTAGAGAACGGCGATTCTCTGCCTGCTCCAGGCATGTCTTGGGATTCACTCGAGGCGGGCATGGCAAGTATCGAACGCAGGCGCGTAGTATGGAAGTGGACGGGTGTGGCTACGGCCATTGCTGCAGCGATTGCTGGCATTGCGCTTGTGTTGCCGTGGGCTGGTCCTCAAAGTATTGAGACAGCTCCCGGCATTGCCGAGGCTGATTCGCCCAAAACCGAGATAATCGAGATTGTGAAAGATATCCCCGCAGCATCTAATCTTCTTGCCGTTGCAGATATACGCCCTACGAAGAGAGCTTCGCATACTAATCCTGCTGCAGTCGTAGCTGAAGACAATGTCAGCAATGATATAGTGCATGATGAGAATATCGATGAAGAAGATGTCAAAGCTGAGCAAACTGAAGAAACGCACAGAACGGAGAGCGAAGTCTATAATGAGAATGCATTATGGCCAGAGTTAGAACAGGAAGAGAGTATCAAGGTAAAGCGTGGCCGACTGTCATTCGGGCTTGGATCGGGATTTGCCACTGCATCTGACGGCGACTTACATTTTGGGGAGCATTCTTATTATGATCCTATTGCAGGTGTTTGCTTTACCGATCCGAGCACCCCGTCTACCCCTAAGAGATCCTATAAACTTGATTTCCCGGTTTCATTTGGAGTGTCTGCAAAATACACATTCAACAATGGATTGTTCCTTATTGGCGGCATCTCAGCTACGACTTGCCATTGTGTAATTTTCGATGAGTTCAATGGCGGGCAGTTGTGGTATCTCGGTCCTTCAGCCGGAGTCGGTGTAAACTTTTATCAGAATGCGAACTTCTCTGCATATACTGCCGCAACCGGCCAACTTGACTGGTGCGTCAGTCATTATTATATGCCGATATTGCCATCTGCTAATCTGTCTGCAGGTGTGCAGTTCCGACTAGGTAGCATATCTTGGCTTTTTGCGGAGCCACAACTGAAATACACTTTCAAGTCTGAGAACAGCACCACGATTGTGTCATTTGACAAGCCATTTCAGTTCTCAGTCAACTTGGGATTGAGGTTTGAACTGTAAAAGTTGTTGAAATAACCAGGCATGTTCTTTTAGGATTTTCCTTAATATGATTAACTTTGGAACTTAATCGTCTTACAAATACTTAATCATGTACAAAAGCACGAGCATTCCAAACACACGCATTGAAGTCGCAGACGCACTTAGAGGCATTGCAATCGCAGGTATCATTTTATATCACTCTATTGAACATTTCAACATCGTCACTTTTGGGACACCTGTTGCCCACACTCTACCTATTGATGATGGAGTCATGAAAGTGGCAGCTTGGCTTATCAGCGGCAAAATGTATGGCATTTTTGCTATGTTATTCGGACTCAGCTTTTTTATTATGAATGACAACCAGCAGCAAAAAGGCAGAAATTTTTCCGGTCGATTTGCTTGGAGAATGTGTCTTCTATTAATATTTGGAGTGTTGAATACCGCTTTATATGATGGGGACATACTATTTGCTTATGCACTATACGGCATTTTACTCATACCAATCAGCCGAATGTCCAACAAATGGGCATGGGGGTTAACCATATTCTTACTTATCCAGCCTACAAATATTTTCACTCATCTCACCGGATTGGAAATTCCTGCCGGCAATATGATGAAAAGCTATGCAGCCATGACCCCGGCCCATACTGACGGCACTTTTTGGGAAAACACTATGGCAAACCTTCGTTGGGGACAAATTGCCAATTTCCAGTGGAATATCTCTACCGGCCGACTGACTCAACTTCTAGGTCTGTTCATCTCAGGTATGCTTTTGGGACGCCATAGATTTTTCTATAATGAAGGCAACAACTTGAAAAAGTGGGGCTATGTTTTTATCATTTCTGTCTTTTTCACAATCGCGTTGTCTTTTGTTGTAAAAAGTTCTTGGAGTGATGTACTAAAACCTATTCAGAGCACATTCATTATGATGATGATAGTTCCATCTGT
>JAAZCF010000192.1 GCA_012513425.1 Bacteroidales bacterium | reverse complement strand
GATTGACTCAGGTGGCTACAAATCTGCACAAAGTTTGTTGCTAAAAGCATCAGAGAATGACAGCAACAGCACAATAACCCGACTTGCAAATTATTTTCTCACAGAATGCTACTACATTAATGGATCTTACAATGAGGCTATAGACCTGGGCAAATACCTTGCAGGAGACGCAACTTTCAGAAAATATGATGAATACAGAATGTTACTTCTCAACTTGGCTTATTCATATTTCAACCTTAACAAATTTGAGCAAGCCCAGCAATATTTTTCTTCATTTTTAAGAACAAGTTCTGCCCTAGGTTCTCTTAATAGAGACGCAACAGTCCGATTGGCTGACTGCTATTTCATGATTGGTGATTATCAAAAAGCAGCTGATGAATATGCGAAAGTCCATCAAAAATACTCCGATAACGACATTTATGCCAACTATCAGGGCGCTTTGGCGTATGGTCTGATGAATGACTATACCAACAAAATTGAATTGCTCTCTGAGGCTGTAGAGAATCACCCCAAAGCAGAGTTATACCCTGCGGTCCTATATGAATTGGGTCGCACATATGTTCAAAGGAATAATGCAGATCAGGCTTCGAAGTGTTTTGAGACCCTTTTGTCCTCTGAAGATAGCAGTTTCTACAGCCGTAGCCTTTTGGAGTTGGCTATGATTAACAGTAATAGCGGACAAAGACAAAAAGCAATTGATTATTACAAACGCATTGTGAGAGACACTCCCGAAGCAGAAGAAGTCAAAGATGCAATGGCCGGCATGGAGAGCCAATATCAGTTACTGGGCAATCCTCAGGAATACCTGGCATATCTGGATGACCTTGGTATGTCTGACACCAAAACTTCTGACGAAAAAGAGCTAATGATATTCAATGCTGCAGAGCAAGTATATCTAAGCGGAAACAGCAACAATGCCATCAAATCACTTTTATCTTTTATCAACTCATATCCTAACGGAGACAAGCTTGCCCAAGCCTATTTCTATTTAGCAGAAAGCTATAAAGCCATTGGCCGTAACGAATCTGCAGCAGATGCTTATTTGCAATGCATGAGCAAAGAAAAAGGAATATATTCTGAGGCCGCAACACGCAATTATGCCGAAATTTCATATAGTCTTGGCAAATATACTAAAGCATTGGAGGCTTATGAGACTCTAATAGCTATTGCCCAAACTACCAAAAACAGAAATATTGGACGCTTGGGAAAAATGATGTCAAACTATAGTTTAAGACAATACTTCAAAGCCTTGAATGATGCTCAAAAACTTGCTGAGGATGATTCTATGGAGCCAGAGGATATTAGACAAGCTCAGTTTATTGCAGCAAAGAGCAATATTGTGTTGGGAGATAGAGCAGCTGCAAAACAATTATTGACTGAGTTGTGCGCAAACACAAATGACGCTATTGGTGCCGAATGCGCATATATTCTCATCCAAGACCTCTATGACGCAGGTAACTTTGAGCAAGTAGAAGAAAGAGTATATGCTCTTTCTGAGTCTAAAACACCTCAGGTCTATTGGTTGGCAAAATGCTTCATTTTGTTGGGAGACTCATTTGCCGACAGAGATCAATGGGAACAAGCTCGCGCAACTTATGAAAGTGTGCGCGATGGATACAAAGCCTCCGTGCCAAATGATGATGTACCTGAGCAAATAACCATGAGGCTTAACAAACTTAAAAATATGGGGAAATAGGTCATGAAAAGATTAATAATAGCAATATTGACATTGACTGTTGCCTTCTCTGCTTATGCTCAGATAGACCCTACTGTGGAAGTTAATAGAGATTATGAAGGAAGCATTGCATCTTACGCTCGCAAGCCATTGGCCGACTCCGAAATAACAGACTCTTTAAAGTATTTTGATGTCAGCTTTGACTACTCAATTTTTGATAAGCCATACAAAGATTTATATGAATTTTCTCCTTATCAAGCTGCCAGTCTTGGAGTAGTACAGCCCGATGCCATCCCTCATTTTTCCGCAAAAGTAGCAGGCCAATACCCATTTATGACTGAGCTTGACATTTATACCCAATTGGTTTCCGGCAAGAAAGTCAATTTTGGCATTTATGGAGTATACGAGGCCGAGAAAGGTCAGATGCCAACAATGATTCAGCCTTTTAGTTATTTACAGGCAGAAAGAAATAAATTATCAGCAGGAGCCGATTTTAAGTATGCATGGAACAAAGGCGAATTTAATTTGTCTGCTGCATTTAAGCATTCTGATGCCAGCGACGCCCATGGGGCTATTAATACCTTCGTTGCGCCTGGTATTGCTGCTGACTCGTTGAAGCATTTAGTTAATTCTATTGTTGCAAACTTCAACATTCGCAGCACTGATGTTCAAGATCATAATTTTTACTATGACATCAATGGCTCGTATTTCAATAGCACAAAAGGACTTAGTCGCGAAATAATTGACACAAGGCCTGGATTTGAAGCCTCAGAAACAGCCTTGGTTATTAAGGCTAGAGTCGGTTCCAGTTTTGAAGAACATAGAATGTATGTTGATGTCAAGAGTTTGAATAATTGGTATGATAAACACAACAAATATTACTTGGGCGTTATAGAATTCACTCCGATATATCGTTATTCAAAAGAGCGTTTTGATGCTCGTTTGGGCATTAGATTTGGCAACAGAATTGGACTAGACAACAAAACAAGCATCTTCCCTGACATAGATGCCAAATTTGAGCTTATAAAGAATAATCTTTGGATAAGAGCTGTCGCTTTCGGTGGAAATGATATTGAAAATCTCAGCGATGACTTGTATAATGCTCCATGGCTCATGCCTAGCATAAAAAACTCAACTATGAGATATACTTCTCGTCCTTTGGATCTAAAACTTTCGACAGAAGGCATTATTGGCAGCAGATTGGGCTTCAATTTTTATGGAACATACACTTCATTTGTCAACAAAATGCAGCTATATACAGACCTGTCATGTAACTCTGTTTATGGAAATGGATTGTTGCCTTATCTGTACACAGAATATGTAGATTATGTCAAATTGTCTGCCGGAGCTGAGCTTACTTGGACTTCCAAAGATTTTAGGATGTTTGCCTCAATTCAAGGCAATAAATACAAAAGCAGTTCAAGCCTCTATATGTTACCAAAAGTTGAAGCCATGATAAAAGCTGAGTATAATCTCAAAGAAAGATTGTTTATTAGCTCCTCTTTTGTTTATCAAGGTATCAGGGAAAGCCAATTGGGACAGGTCCCGGAGTATATGGATTTATCAGCCAAAATTGAATTCAAAGTCAATAGATTTTTCTCCATTTACGCTAAAGGCGGAAATCTCTTAAACAGAGAGAATTATATCTATGCTGGAATAAGTCATATGCCTATCAACGCAGGTGGTGGAATCTGCATTAATTTCTAAGTTTGTTTGCGTTTTTTTCGTATCTTTGTTGTTTGAAAATAAAACAATAAAAGATGACTGAAAACGATAATCAAAATGCTCAGCAGCAATATTCAGCTGATAGTATTCAAGTACTCGAAGGTTTGGAGGCAGTGCGCAAAAGGCCGTCCATGTATATTGGTGACATTTCAACAAGAGGCCTTCACCATTTGGTATATGAAGTAGTTGATAACTCTATTGACGAGGCCTTGGCTGGCTATTGTTCCAACATTGAAGTTATCATCAATGCTGATAATTCCGTTACTGTAAAAGATGATGGTCGTGGTATTCCAACAGGTATGCACGAGAAAGAGCATCGTTCAGCTCTTGAAGTAGTTTTGACAGTGCTCCATGCCGGAGGTAAGTTCAGTAAAGATAGTTATAAAGTGTCTGGTGGTCTCCATGGTGTGGGTGTATCTTGCGTAAATGCCCTTTCTGATTATTTGAAAGCTGAGGTTCATCGCGAAGGAAAAATCTTTGTTCAAGAGTATTCCAAGGGCAAGCCAAAATATGATGTAAAAGAAGTTGGTGAAAGCGAAAATACCGGCACAATAATTACTTTCCATCCTGATGCTGAGATTTTCATAGTCTCTGTATTTGATTATGAGATTTTAGCTGCAAGGCTTAGAGAGCTTTCTTTTTTAAACAAGGGCGTGAAATTGTCTCTCACGGACAATCGTGAGAATAAAGATAGTGAAGGCCATACTTTGGAGCCAAGAACCGAAATCTTCCATTCAGAGAAGGGTTTGGTGGAGTTTGTGGAGTATTTGGACGAGAATCGCGAAGCTCTCACTCAAAATGCTATATGTCTTGAGACCGATAAGGTGATGCCTATTGAAATCGCCATGAAGTATAACACAGGCTTTAGTGAAAATATATATTCATACGTAAACAATATCAATACTATTGAAGGCGGAACTCACCTTTCAGGATTCCGTCGCGGTATGACGACCACTTTAAAAAATTATGCGGAAAAAAATGGATTTCTTTCTAAGTTGAAGTTTGATCTTGATGCTTCTGATTTTAGAGAGGGTTTGACTGCTGTAATTTCTGTAAAAGTGGCTGAGCCTCAGTTTGAAGGCCAAACAAAAACCAAGTTAGGAAACAGCGAGGTAATGGGCGCCATGTCTGCAGCTACTTCTGCTGCTTTGGAAGCTTATTTGGAAGAGAATCCAAAAGATGCTAGGCTCATTGTAGATAAGGTGATTTTGGCGGCAACTGCCCGCCATGCGGCTCGCAAAGCTCGCGAATTGGTGCAAAGAAAGACTGTGATGTCCGGCAGCGGACTTCCTGGCAAGCTTGCTGACTGCTCTGACAGAGACCCTTCAAAATGCGAACTTTTCCTTGTTGAGGGTGATTCTGCGGGTGGAACTGCCAAATCAGGTCGTAACCGTCAGTTCCAAGCTATTCTGCCTTTGAGAGGTAAAATCTTGAATGTTGAGAAGGCTATGGAGCATAAGGCTTTTGAAAGTGAAGAAATTAGAAATATTTATACTGCTCTAGGTGTGACTATTGGCAATGAAGATGATCCTAAGGCTTTGAATTTAAGCAAGCTGAGATATCATAAGATTGTTATTATGACCGATGCCGATGTGGATGGAAGCCACATTACCACTCTTATCCTGACTTTCTTCTTCCGCTATATGCCTGATTTGATTCATAATGGTTATGTTTATTTGGCTACTCCTCCTTTATACTTGGTTCAAAGAGGCAAGCAGCAGGTATATTGTTGGACTGATGAAGAGCGTTCTGATGCCATAAATAAAATGGCCAATGGTAAAGAGACTGGTGTTAAAGTGCAGAGATACAAAGGTCTTGGTGAAATGTCCGATCAGCAGCTTTGGGATACTACTATGAATCCTGAGATGAGGATGCTCAAGAAGGTTCATATCGAAAATGCAATTGAAGCTGATCATGTTTTCTCAATGCTTATGGGTGATGATGTGCCTTTGCGCCGTGAGTTTATTGAGTTGCATGCTAAATACGCAAAAGTAGACGCTTAATTTTTGTATTTTTCATATTATTGCCTACATTTGCAACCCTTTGGTGCTATGGCCGAGCGGTTAGGCACTGGTCTGCAAAACCAGGTACAGCGGTTCGATTCCGCTTGGCACCTCATAATAAAAGAGAAGCTGTTTAGCTTCTCTTTTATTATGAGGTGCCGGTGGCACTCTTATCCATTGGGGCGCGGCCCCAAACCCCCGCTTTCTGCATCTTCTTAATAATTAGCCTGCGATGTAATGGGCTCAAAAAGAGCAATTTAGCTACTCGTTCAGTAAGAAAATTGAAACCGATTAAAGGGTTAACTTATTGATATTAAATCACTTATATCGCAGGCAGCGTGATGTAAGTGATAGAGAACTGGGGCGTGGTGGTGGTTTTCAAAAAAAAAGAGAAGCCAAAAAAATGACCTCTCTCTACTGAAATAGACCTCTATCCTATGATTTCAATTTGATCAATTATTTTTCAAATTTTAAACGTGATGATCTGTCATGAACTTTTACATTGTTGTTATCAGACTTATAAGAGCAATTGCTACCGCCTGAAATATCAACATCTAAAGAACCATTAACATATAAATTAGCTGAACTGGCTCCGGCTAACTCCGCTTTAGCATCATTCACTTTGAAGTTTCTAGCATTAACATTAGAAGCACCTGAGCAATCAACAGCCAATTTGTTGGCAGAGCCTTCTATTTTTATTTGAGATGCCCCAGTTGCATCCAAGATCACATCTTGACTTGTAGCTGTCGCTTCAATTTTTGATGCACCTGAAGCTCTGCATGCTAACTGTTTTGAATCAATTTTTCCGCTAAATGAACTTGCTCCTGAAGCTTCAACTACAGCTTCGTCAAATTTTGCAGAAAATGAAGCATGAGACGAACCGCTAATCTGTGTATTCAGATTCTTTCCAGAAATATTTAATGTTTTAATTTGACTAGCACCACTTGCTCGAATTTTCATCATATCATTATTAGAAGTAAAAGAACCTTGAGCATTCAATTTTGCTGCGCCACTTATTGAAAGAGCATTCAAATACGGCATTGAAACATAAAGTTTAAGTTTTGGAGAATTGAAGAATCTATTGTTATTGCTATGAATAGCAACCACCAAGCAGTCTCCTACTTTATTTACTTCTAAATATTTTTCATATTCTTTAGAATACTCAACATTTACTGAGTAATTGTTGCTTTTAACCAATTCCACATCGAAAACAGAACCAACCTGCAATTCTGTAAAACCACTAAATGAATAGTTTTTCTTTGATTGTGCAGTCGCTGTGATTGTCATTGCAATCATTACAGCAAATAATAAAAGTTTTTTCATGTTTTGTTATTTTTTATAGTAATAGTTATTAATCATCTGAACACCATCTATCATGTCTGAATAGTAATCAATCATATATTGTCGTTTGGTTTCTTCATCAAGCTCATCCGGAAGCTGTTCCATTAAAGTAACGGATTCAAAAGTCATTTGTTGCATGGTATTGAGATAATCTTCAAATAATTGATTATCATTTACAGCAATTTGTTGCGAATAGTTGTTGATACTTTTGGCGATAAACATCATATACTGAGTATATATGTCTTTGCAAGAATTGGCATCAGAAAAATATTCTTGATCTTCAACCAGTTGTGGTTTATCATCGAAAAAATTATATAGCCCGGCAAATACAGCCAAAGCAGCTGCTATCGGAATTGCTATTCGCATCCATAAGCGGCGAGCTTTGCGCGATTGCTTCAAAACGCCTTGCCTAGCTTCGTATTTGGCCATAAAACGGTCAAAATCGCCCTCTTGAGGTTCAAAAGCATCTATGTTTTCTTTATTCTGAGCCAGTAGCTGCTGAAGTTGTTTATCTTCTATTGTCATAATGCAAAATGTTTCTTATTTTTTCTTTTCCTCTTGAGAATTGACTGCGGATAGTAGTCTCTTTACTACCAGTAATTTGGCTTACCTCTGAATAGTCAAATCCTTCAATAAGGACAAGGGTTAATATCGTTTTATAAGGCTGGTCCAACTGAGAAATACTATCGGCTATCTGCTGGGCCTTGTATTCAATTAATTCTCTTTGTTGTGCAGATTCTTGCTGATTATCAATAATATTATCTCCAAGGAGTTCTGTTTCTTGTTCAACTAATTGTTTGCGACTGCGAATCAAGTCAATAGAAGCTCTCGCACAAGTTTTGGTGAGCCAAGCACTGACTTGATAATCGTTAAGTATAGACAGTAAATCATTCTCTCGTAAGAGAAACTTCAAAAGAGTATCATGCATGATTTCTTCTGCATCTTGACTGTTGCCAACTATGCGAAGACTTGTATTGAATAATCTTCTGCTATATCGAGTGTAGAAATCTGATAATTCTTTGCGTGTCACTTTTTGTAGATTTTCTCTTTTAATAACGAGAAATAAATCTATTTGTTGCAATATAACCACAATTATTTATAATTGATAGTGAATATATTGACAAAAAGCAATTAATTATTCCAGATATCACCGGACCCGAAAGAGCTCACATCAGTGGTACAAAAAAGACTAAGACAGCAACCACCCCACGAAAGCCATCAAGGATTTCGTAGCGAGGGAGAATTCAAGGTATGCCAAAAATTAAGCGTTTTTAAGGTTATTGGCGGCTTCTGAATCAGATGATAGCACAGGCTCAAGATAGCTGCAACTATTCATAGATGGGCATCTACCACAAGTTTCAAAG
>JAAZCF010000191.1 GCA_012513425.1 Bacteroidales bacterium | reverse complement strand
GCATCAAGCTCTTTGTAGGCAATAAGATAATTACCGATAAGTGATTTGATGAGGTTGTTGGTGGTTTTATCAGAAGTCCATTTAACAGGACTGATAACATTATAATCAATAGCTTCAAGAGCTTCGCGATAAAAGTCGGCACCTTTGGCAATAATCTCAGAGTTAAATAAGTCAAATACGCCAGAACTCTTCTTACCGGCTGTAAGTGTGCAGAGTTTGTCAATGAAAATATTGCGTAAATCTGATGATTTGCGAACAAATTCATCTGTTGCAGCTTGTTCTTGAGCTTTGATCTGAGCTTTTTCTTTCTTGCCGGAATCTTTTGTATTTACTCTCTTGTAGAGATGTTTGTCAATAATGACACCTGAAAGAGAAGGAGAAGCTTTGAGTGAAGCATCTTTCACATCTCCGGCTTTTTCACCAAATATAGCGCGAAGAAGTTTCTCCTCAGGAGATGGATCACTTTCACCCTTAGGTGTGATTTTACCGATAAGGATATCACCAGGCTCAACATTTGCGCCTATTCTGATAATACCATTTTCGTCAAGGTCGCGTGTTGCCTCTTCACTGACGTTTGGAATATCGTTTGTGAGCTCTTCCATACCGCGTTTGGTGTCGCGAACCTCCATTATATATTCATCTACATGGATAGATGTAAATATGTCTTCACGAATAATTCTTTCACTGAGAACAATCGCATCCTCAAAGTTATAACCTTTCCAAGGCATAAATGCCACTTTCAAGTTACGACCAAGAGCAAGTTCACCATTTTGGCTTGAGTAGCCTTCAGTCATGACTTGACCGGCCTCAACGATATCGCCTTTACGAACGATAGGAGTGAGGTGAACTGTAGTGTTTTGATTGGTTTTTCTCCACAAAGGAAGCTTATACACAGTGATTTCAGGTGAGAAGCTTACGAATTTCTCGTTGTCAGTATGCTCATATTTTACGTGAATCTCGCGAGCATCAACAAAAACAACTTCACCTTTTCCTATAGCAGTGATTTGGGTACGACTGTCGCGCATTACAGGACCTTCAAGACCTGTACCTACGATAGGAGCTTCAGGTTTAAAAATAGGAACTGCCTGACGCATCATGTTACTACCCATCAACGCACGGTTGGCGTCATCATGCTCCAAAAATGGAATCAAAGAAGCAGCTATAGAAGAAATCTGGTTAGGAGCAACGTCCATCATATCCACTTCATCCTTTCCTACAACAGGGAAGTCAGATTGGTAACGGCAGCTGATTCTTTCGTCAGTAATCTCACCATCATCTGCTAGATGAACATTTGCTTGAGCAACCATTTTGTCTTCTTCTTCTTCAGCGCTCAAATACACACATCCGCTATCGCTCAAGTCAACTTTACCATCTTTTACTTTTCGGTAAGGTGTCTCAATAAATCCTAGTGGATTGATACGTGCATACACACAAAGTGAAGAAATTAGACCGATATTTGGACCTTCAGGAGTTTCAATAGGGCAGAGGCGGCCATAGTGAGTGTAGTGTACGTCACGTACCTCGAAACCTGCTCTATCACGGCTAAGACCACCTGGACCCAAGGCACTTAGACGACGTTTGTGAGTCATCTCTGCAAGTGGGTTGATTTGGTCCATAAACTGACTCAACTGGCTGGTGCCAAAGAAACTATTGATGACACTGCTTAAAGTCTTGGCATTGATCAAATCCATTGGAGTGAACACCTCGTTGTCACGTACATTCATTCTTTCACGAATGGTGCGTGCAATACGGCTCAAGCTGACGCTGAATTGATTAGCAAGTTGCTCGCCTACTGTGCGAATACGACGATTGCTAAGGTGGTCGATATCGTCAACAGTAGCTTTAGAGTTGATCAGTTGAATCAAATATTTAATAATTTCAATGATGTCTTCTTTTGTAAGAATCCTTGTTTCAATTGGAGTAGAGAGACCGAGCTTGCGATTCAAGCGGTAGCGTCCAACTTCGCCAAGGTCATATCTTTTATCTGAGAAGAAAAGCTTCTCAATTACGTCTCTGGCCGTTGCCTCATCAGGTGGCTCAGAGTTACGAAGCTGTCTGTAGGTATAGAGAATAGCTTCTTTTTCAGAGTTACACTGGTCTTTTTGCAGTGTATTGTGAATTATTGCATAGTCGGAGTTGTTTGCATCATCTTTGTGGATAAGGATAGTAGCATTTCCTGATTCAAGAATATCTTCAATATTCTCTTCTTCAAGAATTGTTTCGCGGTCCACGATGACTTCGTTACGCTCGATGTAAACTACTTCTCCTGTATCTTCATCGACGAAATCCTCGTTCCAAGTTTTGAGAACTCTGGCTGCAAGTTTACGTCCGATACATTTCTTTAAATTTGTCTTGTTAACTTTAATTTCATCTGCCAAATCAAAGATGTTGAGGATGTCTTTATCACTCTCATATCCGATTGCACGAAGCAAAGTAGTAACAGGTAATTTCTTTTTTCGATCGATGTATGCATACATGACATTGTTGATGTCAGTAGCAAACTCGATCCAACTTCCCTTGAATGGGATGATACGAGCTGAATAGAGCTTTGTGCCATTGGCATGAAGGCTCTGTCCAAAAAATACGCCTGGAGAACGATGTAATTGTGACACAACTATACGCTCGGAACCGTTGATAACGAATGTACCACGTGGAGTCATGTAAGGAATGCTACCCAAGAAAACATCTTGGATAACGGTGTCGAAATCTTCGTGTTCAGGGTCTGTACAATACAATTTGAGTTTCGCTTTTAGCGGAACGTTGTAAGTAAGACCTCTGTCAAGGCATTCATCAATCGAATAACGAGGAGGGTCAACGAAATAGTCGATGAACTCCAGCACGAAGTTGTTACGTGTGTCCGTTATTGGAAATATCTCCTGGAACACCTTGAACAAACCTTCGCTATGACGGTTTTCTGCTGTTGTGTCTAGCTGAAAAAAATCTTTGAAAGATTTCAGCTGCACTTCCAAAAAATCGGGATAGTCTAGGAGTGTTTTAGAAG
>JAAZCF010000190.1 GCA_012513425.1 Bacteroidales bacterium | reverse complement strand
ATGTTTGCTGCATTTTCTATTTATCTCCTGCAAAATTAAAAAATCCACGATATTTTTTTGTTAATTCGCGACATAATTATAAATAGTCATGATATACGAACCCATTTCACCTGAGGCCTACGAAGATTTGGCCGCACGCATCCTTTATGAAGACAATCATATTCTTATTCTTAACAAAAGGATTGGAGAGATTGTGCAAGGCGACAAAACCTGCGACGAACCCCTCAGCGAAACTCTCAAACGCTTTATTGCTCAAAGAGACAACAAGCCGGGGAGGGTGTTTATAGGCGTTCCTCATCGTCTGGACCGTCCTGTAAGCGGTATTGCTCTTTTTGCAAAGACTAGCAAATGTCTTGAACGAATTAATGAGGCATTTAGAAATGGAAGTGTTCATAAGACATATTGGGCATTGACTTGTTCAAAGCCAGAACCTGAAGAGGGCGAGTTGACTCATTATCTTATCCGCAATGAGAAGCAAAATAAATCTTATGCTTCAAACACTATAAAGCCCGGGGCCCAAGAGGCAAGGCTGCGTTACAAATTAATCAAAAGTTTTGACCGCTATTATTTAGTTGAGGTGGAGTTGCTCACAGGCCGTCACCACCAAATCCGCTGCCAATTGTCTGCAATCGGTTGCCCAATCAAGGGAGATTTGAAATATGGCAGTCCCCGTGCCAACAAAGATGGCGGCATCAATCTGCATGCCCGCAGCATCAGTTTCATACATCCCACTCGCAATGAGGAAGTGTCTGTGACAGCCCCTGTGGCATGGCCTCCTTTTGTTGAAGAATAAATTTCTGTTATACTGCCAAAATGTCGCAGAAGCCTGCTTGGCAAACAATTTGTGTATCTTTGCGGCAACAAATTAATTAGATATGAAAGAACAGAACGAAGAAATCAACGAAGAAATCCAAGAAGAAATCAACGAGGAAATCAAAAAAGAAGCAACAGAGAAAACTGCTGAGGAACAGGCTCCTCAGAAAGAACTAGATATGAATGAAAAGTTGGCTGAAGCAAATGACAGTTATTTGCGATTGGCCGCGGAGTTTGATAATTATCGCCGTCGCACTGCAAAAGAGCGTCTTGATTTGATATCAACAGCCCATGAAAAAATCATTATTGAGTTGCTGCCTATAGTTGATGATTTTGAAAGAGCTCTCTCTTTACTGAAAGAATCAAAAGATTCTGATGCTGCAAAAGAGGGTACGAGCCTTATTTATAATAAGATAGTTGCTTTCCTTAAGAAAAATGGTGTTGAAGCAATAGAAGCTATTGGAAATGATTTTGATACTGACTTCCATGAGGCTATTGCTCAATTACCTGTAGAAGATAAAAAGAAGAAAAACAAAGTGATAGATGAGGCTCAAAAAGGCTATACTATGGGCGGCAAAGTCATTAGATATGCTAAGGTTGTAATTGGCATTTAAAAGCATTGGGAGGTTGTTATGGCAGAAAAAAGAGATTATTACGAGGTTTTGGAAGTACCAAAAACTGCAACAGATGAAGAGATAAAGAAAGCATATAGAAAAAAAGCTATCCAATACCATCCTGATAAAAACCCCGGCAACAAAGAGGCTGAAGAAAAATTCAAAGAAGCCGCAGAGGCTTATGATGTGCTCAGCAATTCGGACAAACGAGCCAAATATGACCGATTTGGTCATGCCGGTATGGGTGGAGCAAGTTCATCAGCCGGAGGCTTTTCTATGGAAGATATTTTCTCTCAGTTTGGCGATATTTTCGGAGGGTTCAGCGGCTTTGGTGGATTTAGTGGCTTTGGTGGCGGATCAT
>JAAZCF010000189.1 GCA_012513425.1 Bacteroidales bacterium | reverse complement strand
TTCATCGGCAATCAAAGGAGAGAAAGCAGGTTTTGTGGTGATGGGTATGGATTATGGTTCACTGGTGTTTGAAAGCACTGATAATGGATTCACACTTATCCAGGTTGAATGTAAAAAGGCTGACAGAGGTGGCAAAGAGGTGGTTAATGAGAGTGTGAACCTTACCGAGTCAACCTTATATGTTAGAGTTAAGGTAAATCCTGACTCCAAATGTCAGTTTAGCTATAGCACCGACGGAAAGAAGTTCAAAAACTTAGGAAAAGAATTCGTTGCCAGAGAAGGTAAATGGATTGGAGCAAAGGTTGGCTTTTATTGTACTCGTCCCGTTAGCAACAATGATGGAGGTATGATGTCAATTGACTGGTTTAGAGTAGATAAGTAAATAATATAAATATGAAAAAAGATATTCTTACAACAATAGCATATTTTATTATTACACTATCATCATTTCCTCTTTTTTCACAAAAGGTAATCATTGATGGTGTGCCGAGAGACACCAGCTACACCGTCAGTGGAACATTTTTGAAAGAAAAAAAGTTTTTCCCAATAATTAGTGTTGTTGATACAGTGCTGCCAAAGGGGCTATTGTCGTATGAGAATATTGCATATAAAAAACTATCAGGGAGCAGAGAGCTTACATTGTCGATATATCGACCTGATGATAAGCAAACGCACCCTGCTGTTTTGATGATTCATGGGGGGGGCTGGAATTCGGGCACCCCTGATATGCAAAAGGCATTGGCAATAAATCTTGCAAAAAGAGGTTTTGTAACTGCTACTGTGGAATATCGTCTTATACCCGAAGCACTTTATCCCGCAGCAGTTGACGACTTAAACGATGCAGTGTCGTGGGTTGTCAATAATTCAAATAACTATGGCATTGATGCAGCAAAGTTTGCTGTTGCCGGTGGTTCGGCAGGTGGACATCTGGCCGGACTGATTGGCACAAAGAATATTGACGGTCACATCAAGGCTGTTGTTAATATTGATGGCATAACAACTTTTGTTCATCCTGAATCAATTGACCGCGCCGAGCTTGCTAAACAAGAGGGTAAAAGCTTACCTGTTGATGCTGTTTGGCTTGGAGGTACATATTCAGACAGGGCTGAGGTATGGGAAGATGCCTCTTCACTGTTTTGGGTGAGCGAAAACTCTGCGCCAATGTGCTTTATCAATAGTTCTATACCACGCTTTCACAACGGCAGGGAAGAGCATATACAAAAACTCGACAGTCTGGGTATCTATTCCTATGTTCATGAGTTTGAAAGCAGTCCACACACTTTTTGGCACTTCCATCCCTGGCACTTGACTGCTGTGGGTGTTGCATCCAACTTTCTGAATAATGTATTTAATGACAAAGCTGATGCTCAGACAGATGAGTACGATATTGTAGTGGCACAAGATGGCAGTGGCGATTATATGAAAGTTCAGGATGCAATTGATGCAGTTCCCGACTTCAGAAAGCAGCCTACCAGAATATTTATTCGCAATGGCTTTTATCATGAAAAGATAGTGATACCCGAAACTAAACAAGACCTGTTCTTAGTTGGAGAAGATAAATTCAAAACAATCATTTCTTACAACAATTATGCTTCAAAGCACGTTGCTATAGGTGGCGAACTTGGCACGTCAGGTTCAGCATCGATATATAT
>JAAZCF010000017.1 GCA_012513425.1 Bacteroidales bacterium | reverse complement strand
TACAAACGAGACAAATAAAATTATCCCAATTTGAAAAGGTTCACTTAACAATAAAAGTTTATTTTTATCATAAAAATTTTTATAAAAAATCACAACTATGCCATGCCACACATAAATATATAATGACATTCTGCCAAAGCGGTTAAACACTGCAGTTTTAAGGGCAACATAAAGAAAACAAGCAGCAAATATTGTTGATAACATATATGTGCAAAGTTTGATAAATGCGCCATCTACGAAAGAAATATTCTGTGCAGCATACGATAAACTACCGTAAAGCATTAAAATATTCCAGTCACTAAAAAGATATAACCCTATCAATAAAATTAATATTGCAACAACAGTATAAATAAGACCACTTTCTTTGGCATGCTTTATAAAAAAAGACCCATATAACAAACCAAGTAAGAAAAAAGGGAAAAAAGTTAACGTTCGCCCTATACCCATCGCATAACCAATTTGAGGAATTCCAAATGTGATGATTGCAAGAGCTATAGCCATACTAATGGGAAACCCGCATTTTAAGAAATATTGATGCCATCAAACGCCACAGGAATAAGCTCCATATAAACCACAATAACCAGTTAGGTGCTAGATTTTTGGTATACCAAGAAATATCACCTGTTAAAATTAATGATACAGCTTCGTAAATAACCGTAAAGACAACGAAAGTCGTCAATAAGTTTGATGCTGATTTGCGCATACCCCCATTTAATAAAGCAGAATGTGAAAGAACGCCCGCAATAAAAACAAATGCCGGCATACGAAAAATACACGTGAAAGTATATAAATTCATAGCCATCGGTGAGTCATGCATCGTTTCCAGAGCCTGTAATTAAAACTGTGTAAACCGTCTATCATTACACCCATACAGGGAAAAGGATAGATCACATGGATAAAAAGAAATTGAAAGCGTTTGCCCGGGAAGCAGCCAAAGGCTTGAAGACCGAAAAAGACCTGAATGAATTCAGCCAGATGCTGACCAAGATTACGGTAGAAGCCGCCCTGAATGCCGAGCTTGACGAGCATCTGGGCTACGAGCGGCATCAGGCCTCAGACAATGCCAACAGCCGTAATGGTTACACTGCCAAGACGGTCAAGACAGAAGATGGCCAATTCGAGCTGAGCACACCCCGTGACCGTGACGGCAGCTTTGAGCCCAGGCTGGTTAAAAAGGGCCAAACACGTTTTACCTCGATGGATGACAAGATCCTGAGTCTTTACGCCAAAGGCATGACGACCCGTGAAATCGTAGCTACCTTCAAGGAAATGTACGGTGCCGACATCTCACCCACCCTGATCTCCAAAGTCACCGAAGCGGTGATTGACAAGGTTGATGAGTGGCAGTCACGCCCGCTAGAATCGGTTTACCCGATCGTCTACCTGGACTGCATTGTCGTCAAGATCCGACAGGACAAGCAGGTCATCAACAAAGCTATCTATCTGGCGCTGGGCGTCAATCTGGAAGGCCACAAGGAACTGCTGGGCATGTGGCTGTCTGAAAACGAGGGCGCCAAGTTCTGGCTGGGTGTGTTGACGGAGTTGCAAAACCGTGGCGTCAAGGACATCCTTATTGCCTGCGTGGATGGGCTCAAGGGCTTCCCGGATGCAATCAGTGCAGCGTATCCGCAGACCCAAATCCAGCTGTGCATTGTCCACATGGTACGCAACGCGATGAAGTACGTGCCCTACAAGGACTACAAAGCGGTTGCTGCCGGGCTTAAGCGTATTTACCAGTCTGCCACCGAGCAGGAAGCCTTGCGGGAACTGGAGCTGTTTGCCCAGCAATGGGATGACAAATATCCGCAGATCAGCCGCAGCTGGCGTGCCCACTGGCCGAATCTGAACACCCTGTTTCGCTATCCGGAGGACATTCGAAAAGCCATTTACACCACCAATGCCATCGAATCCCTAAACAGCGTCATTCGCAAGGCCATCAGCAAGCGTAAACTGTTCCCGACAGACGATTCAGCCAGAAAGGTGGTTTACCTTGCTATCATGGATGCGTCCAAAAAATGGACCATGCCCATTCGCAACTGGAAGCTTGCACTGAATCGGTTTATTATTGAGTTCGAAGATCGCATCAGCGATTATGTATAACCCAGGCGGTTACACAGAATTATTTACACTCTCCTAATAACTGCACCGCTCCTGAACCTGAAATCACTTATAGCTCAAATTACTATTTAACTTGTTCCGAATATCATAAGGATGGAAAAGACTATAGGGAAAATTCGTCCTCACGAGTTACCGTTAAAGATAAGATAGTAACCCCATTCAATGGAATTCCTATAATAACAACTGAATTAGTAAAAAATGGTTGTCAAGTTAAACAACAGGTTCTATATCAGGAATGGATTTTACTTTATCCTGAAGGAACACCACTGACTTGCAATCGTAGGAAGGAATGGACTTCTACTAATAAAGCTCCTACATATTCAGTAGTTTGCCAATCAACACCCGTTTCATACAGTATAGGATGGAGCAAAACAGGAAATACAGAATATAGGTATGAATAATCAAAATGGTTTGTAGGCGTCTGTTTTTGAAACCCTGCCAATTTCAATTTTAGGCTCATACTTTTGTTTGAGCCTTTTGTTTTCTTCTTCCAATTCCTTATTTTCAAATTCCAACTGACGAATTTTCTTCAACTAGACCGAATCAAATAAGGAAGCCAGCTAAAAGCTGGTTTTCTTATTTGGTTTGGAATGGGCTTATTAAGGGCAAGGCCCTTAATGTAGTTTGGGTGTTGTTGCTTGATAGCTTCGATCTAACTTCAATTTATTATCTGCATTTTCTCTTTCCACTAATGCTTTTGCAATGGCTACAGCTTTTTGTGCTTTAGCTGTTTCCTTGGGATTACGTGCATTGGCTAACTCTGCTAAGGCATCACTTAATCTTTCTTGTGCAGAGCTTCTCATTACTGGTGAAGCATTGCTTATTGAATGATTTTTATTTGTCAGTTTTGAATGTGGTTCAAACTCGATCTTGCTGTCAGATACTTTTTGGTTCGATATGGGTGCAGGGCTGTTATCTATCTTCACTATGGATACTGATTGATAACCTAAAGGATCATCTTCTACCTGATAGCGTTTTGAGTTAAATGAAACACGCTTTGATAGTTCCTCATGGTAAGTGTGCAAAGTGGTTTTTCTACAATAGATTTTCCTTTGGCTTTTTTCTTTGAATAGGTCGATG
Organism: Bacteroidales bacterium; assembly: GCA_012513425.1. Classification (GTDB taxonomy): domain Bacteria; phylum Bacteroidota; class Bacteroidia; order Bacteroidales; family UBA932; genus Equibacterium. Next base: position 39 of record JAAZCF010000017.1, on the reverse strand, counting down.
ATGTCCTGATAGTCTTTGCTATCGTTATGAGCGTAGATC